>JANNFV010000094.1:0-2150 GCA_031380285.1 Hyphomicrobiales bacterium
AGATCTACAACTTCCTCGAGTTGCGGGCGGAGCTGGAAGCCACGGGCGAGCGCTTCGAGACCCAATCGGACAGCGAGATTCTGCTGCGGGCCTTCGCCGTCTGGGGCGAACAGGCGCTGGATCGCCTGCAGGGCATGTTCGCCTTCATCCTGCATGACGCCCGCCAGCAGCGCCTCATCGGAGTGCGCGACCGCTTCGGCATCAAGCCGCTCTACTATGCGCAGACGGCCCGTGGCATCGCCTTCGCCTCGGAAATCAAGCAGTTGCTCGGCCTCGAGGGCCTGCCGACACGCATGAACCTGCCCAGGGTGCATGATTTCCTCGCCTCGGGCATCATGGACCACACGGACGAGACGATGTTCGCCGGTGTCCGCCAGGTCAGGGCGGGTGAACTGGCCGTCGTAGATCTCGCGGTCGCACGCCCCGTGCTCACCCTCAGGCGCTGGTACCCCGTCAGCGTCGCGCCCCTCGCCACCCTGAGCGAGGAGGAGGCGGCAGAGCGTTTCCGCAATCTTCTCGATCGCTCGGTCGACCTCCACCTTCGCGCCGATGTGCCTGTCGGCTCGTGCCTCTCAGGCGGACTCGATTCCTCGTCGCTGGTCTGCCTGATGGCGGGCAAGCTGCAAGCCTTGCCGGGCAGCCCGCAGGTGCGTTCGGTCTCGGCCTGCTACGATGACCGATCGGTGGACGAGAAGCCCTTCATCGACCAGGTGGTCGCCCATGCCCGCACCCGGTCCAGCATCATCTACCCCCGCCACGAGGATGTCTTCGATCAGGCCGCGCTGATGACCTGGCACCAGGACGAGCCCTTCGGGTCCTCCTCGATCTTCGCGCAATGGTCGGTCTTTGCCGAGGCCCGGCGCATCGGCGTGAAGGTGATGCTCGACGGACAGGGCGCGGACGAGCAACTCGCGGGCTATCACGCGGCGTTTCACTATCACGGCGCAGATCTCGTCCGCAGCGGCCAATGGGGCAAGCTGGCCCGCATGATGCTGGAGCGGCGGCGCTGGCATGGCACGCCGCTCAATCAGCAGGCGCGCCATCTGCTGCTGCCGCTCCTGCCACCCGCCCTGAAGCACCTGTTGCGCAACCGCTACCGCGCGGTGGCGGAGCATGGCTGGCTCGATTCGGAGGTCTTCCGCCAACACCAACCAGCGGAGTCCGCGCTCGATCTTGCGGCTCGATCCATCGGCCTCGTGCCACCGCGCGACATCGCCAGCCTCTGCCACACGCTGACCCACGCCTCCAACCTGCAGATGCTGCTGCATTGGGAGGATCGCAGCAGCATGGCCCATTCCATCGAGGCCCGGGTGCCCTTCCTCGATCATCGCCTGGTGGAGTTTTCGCTGGGCCTGGGCAACCAGCACAAGATCGTCGGCGGTGACACCAAGCGGGTGCTGCGCACCGCCATGCGCGGCATCTTGCCGGAAGCCGTGCGCCAGCGCCGCGACAAGCTGGGTTTCGCCACGCCGGAGACATCATGGTTCCGAGGTCCGCTGAAACCGCTTGTGCTGGAGGCGATGGAGCAAAGCTTCAGGCTCGCCCCGGGCTTGCTCAACGAGGCGGGCACGCGGGCACTGGTGGATGACATGCTGTCCGGCCGCATGGCCGTCGACTTCAGGCTGTGGCGCATCTGCAACCTGGGCATCTGGATCAGGCAGTTCGGCGTGACGGCCTGAGGCAGGGCATGATGTGAAAAGGGCGGTGCGGGTTAACCATCCGTGTTATCGGTTTGCTCAAGTTTCGATGGGATAAAACCTCAAAGCCGTGTGTCAATCGGCCCTGTGATTGGGTGTCCCATGTGTATCTTGTGCAATGCCAAGGCGGAGAGCGGCTTCAACGCCACGGGCTGGACCGTGCCAACCCCGCTCTACGGACAGGGCGCAACCTCGGGTGCGGGCGGGACGGGATATCAACCCACGGATGGCCTGCTCTCCGGCTTCAAATGGGCTTCGACCTCGCTAACCTTCGCCATGCCCGCAACCACCGCATCCTATACCGATTACAACCCGGCCTATGATGAGACCGGTGCCTTCGCTCCGGTGACCGGAGCGCTGGCCACAGCCGTGCGCGCCGTCATGGCGCATGTCTCGCAATACACGGGATTGACCCTCACCGAAACGAGCAACGGCAGCCTCGCCAACCTGCGC
>JANNFV010000106.1:0-4266 GCA_031380285.1 Hyphomicrobiales bacterium
ATCGGCATTATCATGTCTTTCGGCTCAGCCATGGGCCACTCCTTTTTGCCACCCTTACCCTATGTAGGGTGAGTCAGGGTGGCGCGCACCCCTATCTCTCGATGGTCCCCGTCCGGCGGATCTTCTTCTGCAGCAGCAACACGCCGTAGAGCAGTGCCTCCGCAGTGGGCGGGCAGCCCGGCACGTAGATATCCACCGGCACGATGCGGTCGCAGCCGCGCACGACGGAGTAGCTGTAGTGATAATAGCCGCCGCCATTAGCGCAGGAGCCCATGGAGATCACATAACGTGGCTCGGGCATCTGGTCATAGACCTTGCGCAGCGCAGGGGCCATCTTGTTGGTGAGCGTTCCCGCCACGATCATCACATCGGATTGGCGCGGGGAAGCCCGAGGTGCAAAACCGAAGCGTTCCACATCGTAGCGCGGCATTGAGAGCTGCATCATCTCGACCGCGCAGCAGGCCAAACCGAAGGTCATCCACATCAGAGACCCCGTGCGGGCCCAATTGATCAGGTCATCCGTGGCCGTGACGATGAAGCCCTTGTCGGCCAACTCGTTGTTGATGCCGAGAAAGAAGGGATCGGCCGAGCCAATCGGCTTGCCATCGGGGCCGAGAAGGCCCTTGGGAGCAGGTGCGGCGAGCGCTTGCCCGCGATCAATCGCAGTGGACATCAATCCCACTCCAGGGCGCCCTTGCGCCATTCATAAATAAACCCGACGGTCAGCACGCCAAGAAAGATCATCATCGAGGTGAAGCCGAACCAGCCGATATCCTTGAAGGCCACCGCCCAGGGGAACAGGAAGGCCACTTCCAGATCGAAGATGATGAAGAGGATGGCGACGAGATAGAAGCGTACGTCGAAGGTCATGCGGGCATCGTCAAACGGGTTGAAGCCGCACTCATAGGCCGAAAGCTTCTCGGGATCGGGGTTCTGATACGCCACCAGGAACGGAGCCACCAGCAGCGCCAGACCGATCACCAGCGACAAGCCGATGAAGATCACCAGCGGCAGATAGTCGTTGAGCAGCATGTCCGACATCGGCAAGTCCCCCGCGCGGGCTCCGGTCGTCGGAGCGTCAGGCGTCTGGTCATGGCTTCGGGGATAGCGGAGGCGGGTTTATGGCGCAAGCCTCCGCTGCGCCGCAGCAAGGGAATTACGCCAGAGGGTCAATGGCTCTGCAAGGCGGGCGTCAGCGCCAGCGCCTGCAAGGCGAATTGCCCGGTCGCCGTGGCATCCAGCACCATGCCCAAGCGACGCTCCGCGAATCGATTGACGCCATTTCTGTCCGCCCTGCGCCCCTTCAGCGTCGAAACGGTCGATGGCGCACCGGAGCGCACCAACGCTTCGAGATAGATCTGCTTGAACACATCACGCTGGGCATGGCTGCCGCCCACCCGCTGGATGCTCGCTTGAAGCGGTGTCAGGAAGGCTACGGCTTCGGCCATGCGACCGGCCTGGAACGCCACAAGGCCAGCGGCCAGCGGCGCACCGATCTCGGCGGAAAGCTGGCCGTTGTGCCCGTTCTCGCGGGAGGCCAACATGCCCGTGACCAGCGCTTCGGCACTGCCGAAGCGACCGGCACCCAACAGCGCGATGAGATAATGCAGGTCAGCGAAGGCCAATTGGCGATCATCGATCCGGCGCTCGGCGATATCGGCGAGTTCTTCCCAGCGGTTCCCTACCGAAAGCCCCTCCAGCTCGATGCGCCTGAGCAGGGAGGCGGCGTTGGCGATGTCACGATAGTCATCGGTGCGCTGATTGCGGATCGCGCTGTCATAGAGATGCAGCGCATCGCTGACGCGCCCCAACTCCAGTTGAAACAGGCCGACATGCCAATGCATGTGATAGGCGAAATTGTTGCAATGTGCCCATTGGCTCTGGTCCGAGAGCCAGGACAAACCCTCTGCCGCCCTCCCCGTCATCTCATAGACATGGGCGACGGCGTGGCGGCCCCAGGCATCGGACGGTTCCAGCTCGACAGCCTTGCGACCCATCTTCTCGGCCTCGGCATAGTCTCCCGTTTCTTCAAGCGCGAAGGCATAGCAGCCCTTGATGAAACCGGCATGGGCAATGCCATCCGTGTAGACCGACACGACGCGGGCGAGCGAGCGGCGCATGCCATCAGCATCTCCCAGGACGAAACGGATGGCGTGGCTGATCTTCACGGCCATCGCATCCATCGGGTTGTCGCCGATGATCTGCTCCATGGCCCGGATGGCACCGCGTGGATTGCCTTGCAGCCAGGCCTCCAGCCCCGTGGCGTAGAGCGTGGCACGCGCATCGGGCCGGAGCGCCAGACGCTTGCGGCCTTCGCTCAGGGCCTCCTGCGCACCGGTACGAAGCTCGCGTCGCGCCAGCATGAGCAGCATGTAGCCCTTGAGGAGCGGTCCAAGGGGTTCTTCCGGATGCTGGTCAATCACCGCGCCCAGAAGTGTCGGTGTTTCGCGATCATGCCGCAAGAACGCAGCGACCAGCCTGTTCCAAAGGGCGTCAAAGCTACCAACCGGTGCATTGTGAAGTTCCGGCATGGTTTCATCCCTGATCATGCCGAGACGATGTCACGGAAATCCCGCCTTGGCTTTTCACGCTCTCTCACCGCGCTTCACGAGCGCGTGACGAGGGCGTCAGAACGTTCCGTCATAGGCGCGGCGCTCGATGCGGCAGGCCAGCAGCGTGAAGGTCTGTCGATCCAGCGCCGCCTTCGCCTCGGCCCTCAGCGTTTCAGCGTCGTCGATCCAGACACTGTGTCCGCCCATGGCGCGGGCGACGGCCGGAAAATCTGTTCCGCCGAAATCCACCGCAGCGTTCGGGCGCTGCGTGGCCCGCTGCTTCAGTTCGATCAGCGCGAGGCTCTCGTCGACGAGAACACAGATCAGCAGTGGCAACTGCAAGTCCCGCAAGGTCGCGAGTTCGCCCAGGCCCATCTCAAGCCCGGCATCTCCCACGAAAGCGATCACCGGCGCTTCCGGCGACGCCAGTTTGTAGCCCATGGCGAGCGGCACTGCGCAGCCCATGGTACACAGCGCCGAGGATTGCAGCATTGCCCGGGGGTGATGGCTGGTCCACATTTGCGAAACAAGGATGCGGTGTGCGCCGCTGTCCGCCGTTGCAACAGTACTCGTCGGCAGGACATCGCGGAGGGTCTGGAACACCACGCCCGGTCCCCAGGCCCTTGTCGGCGTGAAGGCTTGCTTGAGTTGCGCCTGCACATGTTTCGGCTGGCCAGCGTGCCAGGCCATTTTGCCCGCAGGCAAGCCCATTGCCAGCATCGCCAGCGTTGCACCGACATCTCCAACGAACTGATGGCTGACGGTGTGCATCCCATGCGGCAAGGCTTCCGCCACGATATCGATCACCGGCTTGTCCGCAGGCCAGGGGTTGCGCCAGTTCATGCGCATCTCGATGGGATCGTAGCCAGCCAGCACGATCAGATCAGCCTGCTCGATCAAGGGCAGCAACAGCTTGTCCGCTTTTGGCGACAGGCCCGCCGCACCCAGCGCAAGTGCATGCGTCTCCGGCAGCAGGCCCTTGCCCTTGTAGGTCGTGATCAAGGGAGCGTTGAACTGCTCGCAAAAGGCGCGCAACGCGGCTCCGGCACCCTGGTTCACCGCATCGACGCCCGCGATCACCAGCGGACGCTGCGCCTTGGCGAGCAAAGCACGGGCTGCATCCAGATCAGGACCATTTGCCGGAATTGCTGCTGCGGGCTTTGGCGATATCCGCAACGATCCCTCTGCGGCCAATCCTTCCGCCACGCTGATCGGCACGTCGACATGCACCGGACCAGGACGCCCGGAGAGCGCCACCGCCAAGGCCTTGTCGATGACCAGATCCGCCGTGGCGGCGGTGGCACGAAAGCTCGCCTTCACGATCGGGCGCAGCAGCGCCTGATGATCGAAGACCTGATGCGTGTAGGTCTCCGCATCGGCGGCATCGACACAGCCCGTCAGGAAGATCAGTGGAACGCGGTCCTGCATGGCATTGGCGACAACATTCACCGCGTTGGCGACGCCTGGCCCGAGCGTGGCATAGAACAGGCCCGGCGCACCTGTCGCGTGCCAGACGCCTTCCGCCATGAAACCGGCAGCGTTCTCGTGCTTGGTCAGGATGGTTTCGATCCCGGCGGCATTCAAGGCTTCCACCAGCGCCAGCACTTCCCCGCCTGGAATCCCGAAGGCGCGGGTGATACCGGCTGCCGCCAGGCGCCGCGCGATCCGATCAGCTCCGTTCATGCCTGTCCCCCTGCAAACCTCGGGCGTCGAT
>JANNFV010000108.1:0-2121 GCA_031380285.1 Hyphomicrobiales bacterium
CGATGCGGGCATGACGCCGGGCTATGTCGCGGCGCTGTTCGATCAGTATGCTGACCGTTTCGACACCCATCTCGTCACGGCGCTCGCTTATCGCGGACCCCAGGTGGTGATGGCTGCGGTGGAGAGGGCTTGCGGGCTTTCGGGACGTCCCTTCCGGTTCCAGCGTGCGTGCGATCTGGGCTGCGGCACCGGCCTGATGGCGGCGGCGATCCGGGCGCATGTCTCGGTCATCGAGGGCGTCGATCTGTCGCCTGCCATGGTCGAGAAAGCCCGGCGCAGCGGGTTCTACGGCGAGGGACAGCCGGTCTGCGGCGAGCTGCTGGACACGCTGGACAGCGCCGTGGACGGGCAGTTCGACCTGCTGCTGGCCGCCGATGTGCTGGTGTATCTGGGCGAGCTCGCGCCGCTGTTTCATGCGGCGCGGCGAGCCTTGGCACAGGGCGGGATCTTCGCTTTCACGGTGCAGGCGCAAACCGGCGCGGGATACGCGCTTGGCGCTGACCTGCGCTATCACCACAGCGAGGCCTATCTGCGCTCCGTGGCGGCGGAATGCGGCCTGGCCGTGCAGGTGCTGGAGCCCTGCATCACCCGCCAGGATGCGGGAAAGCCCGTGCAGGGCCTTGTCGTGGTGCTGGGACAGGTGTCGGCAGGCCATGGCCACTGACCTTCTGCCACCGCGTTTTCGGGAGTGGTTCGCGGGCAAGGGCTGGCAACCCCGGGCGCATCAGCTCGCGTTGATCACCCAGCATGCCGTGCGCCGCTCCACGCTGCTGATCGCACCGACCGGGGCGGGCAAGACGCTGGCGGGATTTCTGCCGACCCTGGTGGAACTGGCTGACAGGCCGAAGCGCAATGATGTCCGCCCCACAGGCATCCATACGCTCTACATCTCGCCGTTGAAGGCGCTCGCCGTGGATATCGAGCGCAACCTGCAAAAACCCATCTCCGAAATGGGCCTGCCGATCCGGGTCGAGACGCGAACGGGCGACACGCCTGCGTCGAAGCGGGATCGCCAGCGGCGCCAGCCGCCGGACATCCTGCTGACAACGCCGGAGCAGGTGGCGCTGATGGTGTCGTCGAAGGATGCCGAAAGCTTTTTCGACAGCCTCGAGCGGGTCATCTTCGATGAGCTGCATTCCATCGCGCCGAGCAAGCGGGGCGATCTGCTGGCGCTGGATTTCGCGCGGCTGCGCAAGCTGTCGCCCAAGCTGGTGGCAACGGGATTGTCCGCAACGGTGCGCGATCCGGAGGAGTTGCAGGCCTGGCTGGTGGGGCAGGGCACGTTGCAGCAGCATGGTGCGTCCTTCGAGGCTTCGCTGCGCTCCGCTCCTCAGGATGAGGAGGGTCGTGCATTGCACAACGGTCCTCATCCTGAGGTGCGAGCCAAAGGCGAGCTTCGAAGGATGCAAAGCGCCGATGCTAGAAACCTCGCCCACCTCGTGCTGGCGGAAAAGTCCATCGCCGCGCCGCCCATTCTGCAGATATTGGATACGGTCGAGCGCCTGCCCTGGTCGGGGCACACCTCGAAGCACGCGGTGGGTGAAATCTACGGTTTGATCAAGCAGCACACGCTCTCGCTGGTCTTCGTCAACACGCGGATGCAGGCGGAGCTCTTGTTCCAGCTCCTGTGGGGCATCAATGACGACGGCCTGCGCATCGCCTTGCATCACGGCTCGCTGGATGTGGGCCAACGCCGCAAGGTCGAGGCCGCAATGGCCGCTGGCGGTCTTGATGCCATCGTCTGCACGGCGACGCTCGATCTGGGCATCGACTGGGGGGCCGTCGATCTGGTGATCAATGTCGGCGCACCAAAGGGCGCAAGCCGCCTGCTGCAGCGCGTCGGGCGTGCCAACCACCGGCTGGACGAACCGTCGAAAGCGGTGCTTGTGCCATCCAACCGCTTCGAGGTGCTGGAATGCCGGGCTGCTGTCGATGCCGCTGCTGCGGGTGAGCAGGATGCGGAAGTGATGCGCAAGGGCTCGCTCGATGTGCTGGCGCAGCATGTGCTGGGGATGGCCTGCACCGCGCCGTTCCAGGCCGATGACCTCTATGCCGAGATCACATCCGCCGCGCCCTATGCCGACACTGACCGGGCCACCTTCGATGCCGTGCTGGGTTTTG
>JANNFV010000109.1:0-4067 GCA_031380285.1 Hyphomicrobiales bacterium
GATGCCGAGCAGCGCCGCCATCTTGCGGTCCTGCTCGCAGGCACGCTGCGCACGCCCCAGCGGCGTCTTCTGCACGAGGTACCAGAACACCAGCAGAAGCACGGCGGTCACCACCATGATCAGCATGTCCTTGTAGGCGAGCACGACATCGAAAGTCTGGCCCTTCAGCAAGGTCACTCCACCATCAATGATGTTGGGGACAGGCTTGTTGCGCGCGTCCTGGCTGACCTGCACGAAGTTGATGAGCAGGATGGACATGCCGATGGCGGAAATCAGCGGTGCCAGCCTGAATGAGCCGCGAAGCTTGCGGTAGGCCACCTTCTCGATGCTCCAGTTGTAAAGTCCAGTGACCAGCACGCTCACGATCAGGCACACCAGAAGCGCCAGGAAAATCGCGATCCCGCCCGTGCCAAGCAGCGCCGTCATGATCATGAAGATGATGAGAGCCACGAAACAGCCCACCATGAACACGTCACCATGGGCGAAATTCACCATGCCGATGATGCCGAACACCATGGTGTAACCAATGGCGATCAGGCCATAGATCGAGCCCAGAGTGATTCCATTGATCACCTGTTGCAGAAAAACTTCCATCAACACCCCTCCCGAGGGCGATCACGCCACAGCCTTCGCCAGCATTTTCAGTGCCATTTTGCCCTGAAGCCAACGATGCCTGATACAATCCATATCGCGCAATGATCGGATGCATCAATGCGGCTTCGCCACTTTTTGGCCGCAGTACATACAGAAAGGTGTTTTCGCTAGAATTTTGCCAATTTGGCGCAGTTTTATGTTGCAGATAATGGATTTGGTAGTGAATTCTGTCGTCCGATTTGGATCGCTGATGGCCTTTGGCATCCACGCCCCGGTAACATCATGATGCGTGCTGCGCCTGCGCCGCCTGCTTCAGGGCAGTCAGACCTGTTTCCAAATGTCATCGTGCTATGTCCAGATTGCAGCTGGCTCAAAAACACCGGTTGATTGTTCAGCAATGTATATTCTATCACCACTCCATTGAAGTGAGTTGGCATTAACGAACCGTTGAAGCAGTTTTATTGATTTGATGAAAACTGCACCTTTGGCTCGAAGGCTTTCTCAGTGGATTGGATATAAACCAACGGTCAGCGGGACCGGGACAGGAGGTCCTGGTTTCGTCGCCACAGGTGGGCCTCGATAAAGCTATGTCCGAAGAGCAGCAGTCAGACAAACCAGCCCGTGCGGCCATGCGTGTCGCCGACCTGTGCCATCACCTGTTTCAGGATATCGATCTCGCCAGACTGGCACCAGGGCAGACCTATGCCGTGGAGGATGTTGCGCGTCGTTTGCGCGCGGGTCCGGAAGACATGCTCGAGGCAGTCCACGTTGTGGCAAAGGGCGGCCTTCTTGCGGTCAAGGATCGGACGATCGTTGTTGCCCCTGTGGACAGGGCCTATCTCCTGCTCAGGCTCGATCAACGCCTTGAACTGGAGCAGCGCATTGCGGCTGCTGCCGCCGAGCGGTTTAGTATCATTGACCGAAATGCCATTGCCGAACCTGCCAGGCTCCTCAACCGATCGGCGCTCGTGGGTGACATCGACGGCTACATGATGGCCGACCGTCGTCTGGAGAAGGCGATTGCCGCTGCGGCTGATCTTCCGGACGATGCAGAGCAGCTTTTTCGCCTGAAGCGAGAGTTCCGGCGCGCCTGGTGTGCCTTCAACCGGCTGCGGGATCTCAATCGCCCGGCGCAATTGCGTCAGGCCCTCGTGGATGCCGTGCTGGCGGGCGATGCACCGGCCGCTCGCACCGCCGTGATGCATTTCATCGATTACCTGCGCCAATCCTATTGAAATGGCGCTGATCTGCGCCGCTTCTGCAACCGGATCGGTGCTCGAGAGGGCAGTTCAATTCCATCGTCATGCCCGGCCTTGAGCCGGGTATCCCCGTTTGGCCATGCTGCAAGCGAAACGTGGATGGCCGGGTCAAGCCCGGCCAAGACGACCAAACGGATGCAGAAGTGAATTGCCCTGCAGTGCTCGCATCTCAATCCCGCCCTTGACGGCGTGCTCAGGGATAGCGAAGGGAAGACACTGATCTTTCACGCCGCTCTCAATCCCGGCCCGCATGTCCCCCACAACCCAATCTCCTGTCGATGGTGCGCGCTTTCGTGAAGCGATGAGCCGTGTCGCAGGTGCAGTGCATGTCATTGCAACGGACGGGGCAGTTGGTCTGGCTGGCGCAACCGCAACCGCCGTCACGTCGGTCAGCGATTCTCCCCCCAGCCTGCTGCTCTGCCTCAATCAATCCAGCGCGACATTGGCCAAGATCCGCGGGAACGGCGCGTTTTCGGTCAGCGTGCTGTCAAGGGACCAGCAGGACGTCGCCACCGCGTTTTCCGGTGCCACGGGCCTGGAAGGCGAGCAACGCTTTGTCCCCTCCCATGGCTGGCGACTGGGCAAGGGACAACCCGTTCTCGGTGGGTCACTGGCCTCTTTCGCCTGCCGACTGTCCGACATGACGCCGGTTGGCAGCCATGTCGTCATCATCGGCATCGTCGAGCATGCGGAGAGCGGCGGGGATGAATCGCCGCTGCTGTATCACCGCCGCAGCTACCGCGTGCTGTGAACCGGCAGCGAGAAGCGCCTACCCCTTCTCCATCTCCTCGAACACGCGGGCAGCTTCCGCAAAGGCATGGTTGGCGGCTGGAACACCCGCATAGACCGCGCATTGCATCAGCACTTCCTTGATCTCGTCCTTGGTGAGGCCATTGTGGATCGCGCCTTTGACATGGATGCGGAACTCCTCCCAGCGGCCAAGCGCGGTGGCAACAGAGAGCACGACGATGGAGCGACTCCTGTAGTCAAGGCCCGGGCGCTGCCAGACGTCTCCCCAGGCGACGCGGGTGATGAAATCCACCCACTCCGCGTTGAACTCGGTGCGGTTCTTGAGGGAGAGGTCGACATGCGCGTCGCCCAGCACCTTGCGGCGGTTTCTTTCGCCATTGGCGATGCGGTCTTTGTCGGTGGTCATGGTGTTTTCCTTGCTTCGCTTCTCCCCCGGGAGAAGCTGCCCGCTCTGTGCGGGCTGATGAGGGTGAACCACGACGAACAGGGATTCTCCCTCATCCGTCATGCTCCGCATGACACCTTCTCCCTGGGGAGAAGGAAAGGATGTTACCTCAAAAACTGCGCCATCGCCCCGCTAAACGCCTCCGGCTGCTCCATCGCCGAGATATGCGATGCATCAAGGCTCACCCACTGCGCACCCTTGATGCGCTCCCGCATCAATTCCATCATCGCGGGCGTCGTCGCAGGATCATGCGCACCCGAGATCAGCAGCACCGGATTGCTGATGCCGCGAATGCTCTCCCGCTGGTCCATGTCGCGGATCGCCGCGCAGCAGCCGCAATAGCCTTGGGCGGGCGTGGAGGCGATCATCTTTTTCACCGCAGCGATGGTGCCGGGCGCTCTTTCCACGAAGCCCTTGGTGAACCAGCGCTCGATGGTCGCGTCCACGATGGCTGCCATGCCGTTCTGCGAGACATTGCGGATGCGACCGTTCCACAACTCAGCCGGTGCCATCAGCGCAGCGGTGTTGGCAAGCACCGCCTTGCCGATGCGATCACGGTGATGCGTCAGCAGCCATTGCCCCACCATGCCGCCCTTGGAGAGGCCGCAGAAATGCGCCTTCCCGATTTTCAGAGCATCGAGGATGGCAAGGGCGTCATGTCCGAGTTGAGCGATGGAATACGGCTCCGCCTTCGCCACGCTCTTGCCGTGCCCGCGCGAGTCGTAGCGGATGATACGGAACGTGCTCTTCAATGCCTCGGCCTGCGCGTCCCACATCGAGAGATTGGACGACAGCGAGTTGGAAAACAGCAGGACGGGTCCATCCGCCTTGCCCTCCACGAGGATGTTGAACGGTTCGCCATTGATGGTCTTGATGGGCATTCGGAAGTCCTTTGTGTCAGTCCTCACGGTCCTCATCCTGAGGTGCGAGCGATAGCGAGTCTCGAAGGACGCACAACGCTGCCACAGGACTTGCCCAGTGGAAAGCGCATACCAAACGTCGTGCGTCCTTCGAGGCTC
>JANNFV010000139.1:0-3789 GCA_031380285.1 Hyphomicrobiales bacterium
CCGCTTACGGCTATCCCCAGCCGGTCTACGCCGAGCCTGCACCGGTCTATCGCGGTCCGCGCGGCTGTCCTTACGGGGCTTACGAGGATGAATACGGCAACGTTTACTGCCGTTAACGCCCGGCCAGCGCGGTTTCCGCATCCCGCCGGATCCGCGCCACCATCGAGCGCAGGCCGTTGGAGCGCTGCGACGAGAGATGGGCCTTGAGGCCCAACTCGTCGAACTTGGCATAAGTATCCGTCGCGACAATGGTGGATGCCGTCTGGCCGGAGTTGATGGCGATCGCCAGCGCCACCAGCCCGCGCACGATCAGCGCGTCGCTGTCACCCCGAAAGGTCATGACAGGATCGTCGCCCTCACCCGTTTCGGCCGCAAGCCAGACCTGGCTGGCGCAGCCCTGCACGCGGTTGGTCTCCGTCCGCACGGCGTCAGGCAGGGCGGGCAAGGCTTTGCCAATCTGGATCAGATAGGCATAGCGCTCTTCCCAATCCTCCAGGAAGGATAGGTTCTCCGCGATGTCGTCATAGGTGGGCAAAGCCATGCCGGGGGACATGCCGCGCTGGACCCACACCGTCAAGCCATATGGCCTGCGGCTCTATGGCCTGCCCGGCTTGGCTGCACCTGCGGCGTGGCGGGCGGCATCGGCACAGACCTGCGGCTGGGCCTTGCAATAGCTGATCACGGATTCCGCCGAGGCAGGTTGCAGGGCCTTCGCCTCTTCTGCGAACCCAACCATGCCGCGGGCCACGCGCAGGGTCTGCTCCGGAGCCAGCGCCAGCAGCACTCCGACAGCCGCCGCGATGCGAAAGAGCGCCATGCAAAGCTCCTGTCCGTATCCTCACCAAATCCTGAACAGCATTGCCGGAAAGACTTGAAAAATTTGCCCTGATTGTCCGACGCATTCGATCCGCTCCGTTTGCATTGGGTTAACCATGCCGCCCGGAAAACAACGTCTACCCCTGCCGAAAGACCTGCCAACACGCGGCAAGCCTCCTTCTTAGGCATGATTTAAGGGGCAGTGCGCATACTCAGTCCCACAAGATTCGCGCCTGGGAGCGCAGGATCAGGAAATGGTGTGATGACGTCTGCGACTTCGTCCTGGCGCGACCTGACATGGATGACGAGCGGTGCCTTGACGCCGCAGTCGCGGGTGCGCCTGTTCCGGCGGTGCCGCCTGATGAGCGCTGTTGCGATCCTTGCTGTCTTCCCTCCCATGGCCATGCTTTCGGGCGAACCTGTCGCCGCCATTGCGGCCTTGTTCCTTTTCGGCATCCTGCCAGCCTGTATCGCGCTGGATGTCCGCCGCCCCGGCGCTCTGGATCGCGCGGTGCTGATGAGCCTGACCGTGTCGGGCGCGTTGCTGCTGGGCGGTGTGCTGCGCGGCATCCCGCCGATCTCGGCCCTGGCACTGCTCTCGATCTGCCTGATCGAGGGCTTCATCGTTGGCACGCGGTCGATCCGCATCAAGGCTGCCGCGATCACGGGCATTGCAGCGGTTGCCATGATCGCCGCGCCATTCCTGCATCCGCAGATCGCGATCGACATGCTTTCCGGCGGGTCCATGCCATGGACCACGATCACCATCGCCGTTCTCACCGTCGCCAATGTGACCGTTCTTGCGTCGGAAATGCTGCACGGTGTCGCCCGTGAGCGCTTGATCGCCCAGGAGCAGCGCATCCAGAGCCGAGAAGTCGAAACCGTGGTTTCGGAAACGGTGGTTGCCACCAACGCTTCGGGAGCCGTGCTCCGGGTCAGCGACAACGCGGAGCGCGTGCTGGGGTTGCCCGCCGAGGCCCTTAAGGCCCGCGGTTTGTCCGAACTGGTGCTGGTGGCGGACCGGCCCCTACTGCTGAGCGCCCTGTGCGATTGCGCGCAGGGCGGACCGGCCCGCAAGCTTCGGCTGCGGCTGCGGACATCTGCCAGCAATCAGGCCCCCCGCTATCGCTGGATCGAAGCGGCTGTCTCACCGTCCGTCGCGGGTGGCGAAACCGCCACGGCAACCTTGCGCGATATCTCCGAACAGGTCGCCGAGGAGGAGCGGTTGCTCGCCGCAGCCGCTGAGGCCGAGGCCGCAAAGGCTGCCCGTTCAGCCTTCCTATCCACGGTAAACCACGAGCTGCGGACGCCCTTGAACGCCATCATCGGCTTTTCGGACATCCTCGCCAATCCGGCCACGATGCCCCCCAATGCCGAACGGTCCCGCGAATATGCGACCATCATCAACGGGGCGGGACAGGATCTGCTGCGCATGGTGAGCGCCATGATCGATGTCACGCGGCTCGATGCAGGTATCTACGAGTTCGATGCGGAGGTGACGAGCCTGTTCCCATTGGTGGAATCGGCGGTTGACGCGTTTCGCCAGGATCTCCAGGCCAAGCAGGATCGCCCGCTGAAGGTCACACTCACCGCAACCGACGAGACCTTGCAGGCGACCGTTGACCATCGTGCCTTGCGTTCGGTGCTCACCGAACTCCTGTCGAATGCAGCGAAGTTTGGCGGCAGTGCCGGTGCCGTCGGCGTTGACCTGTCCAGCAACGACGATGCCCTGCTGATCAAGATCACGGATCGCGGACCGGGGATTCCCGAGGCGAAACTGGCGGCACTGGGCCAGCAGTTCGGCCGTCTCGACGAAAGCCTGTCACGCGAGCATGGCGGCATCGGATTGGGCCTGTCGCTGGTGCGCGGGCTGGTCGGCCTGCACCATGGCAGCGTGCGTTTCGAGAGCAAGCTGGGCAAGGGCACGACGGTCACCATCGCCTTGCCCCGCCCCGGATCGGTGCCGGTGCCGGTGCAGCCATCCAACATACATCCGCTGATCCAGCCAACGGCTGCAAAAGCCTCGATCCATGCCGCCAACACCCCGGAACGCCGCAGTGCCTGATTCCCGATACCCCTCGATGGACAAGAACCCGGCCATGGATGCGATCCTGGCGGCGGGAGAACCCGTGCGCAGGCTTGCGAAGGGCGAGACCACGCTGACCCGCATGCTGGGCAGGCGCATCCTCAAGAATCCCACGATGTCGCTGGCATGGATCGTCGGTGGCGGTGCTGCTGCCTGCATCTTCGGCAACATCCTGCTGATGCAGCCGGAGCGTCACCGCGCCCCGATGTTCGTGGGCAATCCGCTGATCCACGCCACGCCGCAACCATCAAGCACCCCCCTGCCCCAGCCACGCCCGGCCACCATCGACCGGGAGGCGGAAAACCTCCGCCGGGCCGAATTGCTGCGCGATATCCAGCTTGAACTGGCAAACCGCGGCTTCTTCGCCGGCGAGCCCGATCCCGCAGCCCAGGCGAAAACGGCCCAGGCCATCCGCGACTTCCAGAACGCCGCACGGCTGCCGGTCAATGGCCAGCCCAGCGATGCCCTGCTGGCCAGCATCCTGACGTCGAACCTGCGTCCCAAGGACCAGATCATGGGCCTGCTGCGCTCCAGCACGGACCGGCTGGAGCGCCCCGAAACCGTGGTGGCGATCCAGCGTGCCCTCACCAAGATCGGCTACGGCCCCTTGCGGGACGATGGCACCTTCGGAGCAGGCACCCGCGCCGCCCTCGACAGGTTCGAGAAGGACCGCAAGCTGCCTTCGCGTGCGGACAATCCGGCCCGCGTGGTGCGCGAACTGGCGCAAGCCTCCGGCATCGCGATTGAATAGTTGGCCTTGCGCCGGCACTGCTGCATAAGCGTGGTGCGTCCTTCGAGGCTCGCTTCGCTCACACCTCACGATGAGGTTCGTCGTGTTTTGCCATTCTCCAGGCTCCCTATCCTGAGGTGCGGAGCGAAGCGGGGCC
>JANNFV010000146.1:0-2785 GCA_031380285.1 Hyphomicrobiales bacterium
CAGATGAACAGGATGTTGGAGGTATCGACTTGCAGGAACTCCTGCTGGGGATGCTTGCGA
The DNA here is from genome assembly GCA_031380285.1 of Hyphomicrobiales bacterium. Lineage (GTDB taxonomy): Bacteria > Pseudomonadota > Alphaproteobacteria > Rhizobiales > Beijerinckiaceae > JADCCX01. The sequence goes on from JANNFV010000146.1 coordinate 61, forward strand.
CCACCTTGGGGCGGCACGGAAGCAACCGTGCCTTCCATGATCTTCAGCAGCGCCTGCTGCACGCCTTCGCCTGAAACATCCCGCGTGATCGACGGATTGTCGGATTTGCGGCTGATCTTGTCGATTTCATCGATATAGACGATGCCGCGCTGGGCGCGCTCGACGTTGTATTCGGACGCCTGGAGCAGTTTCAGGATGATGTTCTCGACGTCTTCACCGACATAGCCGGCCTCTGTCAGCGTCGTGGCGTCGGCCATGGTGAATGGAACGTCGATGATGCGGGCCAGCGTCTGGGCCAGCAGCGTCTTGCCCGAGCCTGTCGGCCCAATCAGCAGGATGTTGGACTTGGCAAGCTCGACATCGTTGTTCTTCGCGGCGTGGTTCAGGCGCTTGTAGTGGTTGTGCACCGCGACCGAGAGCACGCGCTTGGCGTAGAACTGGCCGATCACGTAATCGTCGAGAACCTTGCAGATTTCCTTGGGCGTCGGCACGCCATCCTTGGACTTGACCAGCGAGGTCTTCGATTCCTCGCGGATGATGTCCATGCACAGTTCGACGCATTCATCGCAGATGAACACCGTCGGACCCGCAATCAGCTTGCGGACCTCATGCTGGCTCTTGCCGCAGAACGAACAGTAGAGCGTGCTCTTGCCGTCCCCGCTTGCTGCCTTGCTCATCGCTCATCTCCTCTCGGAGGCTTTGATGCGGAGGGTGTGCACCTCGCCCGCAAAATCGCCGCCGCGCTGGGCTTTATAGCCAACGAATGGCCCTGCCCGAAAGTGTCTCGGAGTCGCAACTGCGAGTCCTGTGATCAATTTGCCACCTCAAACCCTACCAAGTTCTTGCCAAAGCGCAAAAACCGGGGGGCGAGGTGCGTTGCGAACGCCTTACTTGGTGTCTTCTGCGGCCTCCGGCCGCTTCTCGATGACCTTGTCGACAAGGCCGAACTCCATGGCCGCTTCCGCGCTCATGAAGTTGTCGCGCTCCAGTGCGTTCTCCACCTCTTCCAGCGTCCGCCCTGTATGCTTGACGTAGATCTGGTTGAGGCGGCGCTTGATGCCCTTGATTTCTTCCGCGTGGATCAGGATGTCCGTCGCCTGGCCCTGGAAACCGCCGGAAGGCTGGTGCACCATGATTCGGGAATTGGGCAGAGCGAAACGCATGTCCTTCTGGCCCGCCGTCAGGATCAGCGATCCCGCCGAAGCGGCCTGCCCTGTGCACAGCGTCACGACAGGGCAGCGGATGAACTGCATCGTGTCGTAGATCGCCAGCGCAGACGTGACCACGCCGCCTGGCGAATTGATGTAGAGGTTGATTTCCTTCTTCGGATTGTCCGCTTCCAGGAACAGCAACTGCGCCACGATCAGCGTCGCCATCTCGTCATTGAACGGGCCGGTGAGAAAGATGATCCGCTCCTTCAGCAGGCGCGAGAAAATATCGTAGCGGTAGGAACCGCGGCTTGTCGTTTCCTCAACCGAGGGAATGACGAAGTTGTTGATGAGATCGACCGGGTCGCGCATGGGAATCAGGCCTCTGGTGGGTCAAGCCCCGGTTTTGACCCGCGACTCATGAAGAGAAAGCTAAGACGTGAGAGATAGGGATGGAAGGCCCGGCTGAAAAGGGCCTACTCCACCGTGACGGATTTCGCCAGATTGCGCGGCTGGTCCACGTCCTTGCCCATGATCGATGCCGTGTAATAGGCGAGCAACTGCACCGGAATCGCATAGGCCAGGGCTGAAAACTCCGCTGCCATGTCGGGCATGTCGATGTTGCCCACGGTCTGCACCGCCGCTTTTTCCGCTGTGCCCTTGGGTCCGATCACGATGATCTGGCCGCCACGCGCTGCAACTTCCTGCATGTTGGACACGGTTTTCTCGAACCAGTGGTCCATTGGCGTCAGCACGACGACGGGCATCTGCTCGTCGATCAGGGCGATGGGACCGTGCTTCAATTCACCCGCCGCATACCCCTCGGCGTGGATATAGGAGAGCTCCTTCAGCTTCAGTGCACCTTCAAGCGCCAGGGGGAAATTGGTGCCGCGCCCCAGATACAGCACGTCACGCGCCTTCGCGAGCTTGTGCGCGACGAGTTCGATATGCGGCTCTGTCTTCAGGATTTCGGCAATGAGGCCCGGGATCGCGATGAGATGGCGCACCAGTTCCTGCTCGCGAACCGCATCGATATGGCCGCGCTGACGCCCCGCCGCGATGGCAATGCAGGCCAGTACGGCAAGCTGGCAGGTGAATGCCTTGGTCGAGGCCACGCCGATCTCCGGACCAGCGAGAGTAGGTAGGACGGCATGGCTCTCCCGCGCCATCGTGGAAGTCGGCACATTCACGACGCTGACCACATGCTGGCCGTTATCCTTGGCGTAACGCAAGGAGGCCAGCGTATCGGCGGTTTCTCCCGATTGTGACACGAACAGCGCCAGGTCGCCCTTGCGCAGCGGCGCTTCGCGGTAGCGGAACTCGGATGCCACATCGATCTCGACCGGAATGCGGGCGAAGCGCTCGAACCAGTATTTCGCGGTCAGGCCTGCGAGATAGGCCGTGCCACAGGCAGACAGAGAAATCTTGTCGATCGTCTTGAAATCAAACGGCAATTCGACCGGAAGGCGGACTTCGCCGCTGGCCATGTCGAGATAATGCGCCAAGGTGCGCCCGATCACCTCGGGCTGCTCATGAATTTCCTTGGCCATGAAATGGCGGTGGTTGCCCTTGTCCAC
>JANNFV010000151.1:0-13436 GCA_031380285.1 Hyphomicrobiales bacterium
CTATCATGGCACCGGCAAGTCGACCCACATTGAGCAAGTCGCCGCGCGCCTCAACTGGCCGTGCATCCGCGTCAACCTTGACAGCCACGTGTCACGCATCGATCTCGTCGGCAAGGACGCCATCGTGCTGAAGGACGGCAAGCAGATCACCGAGTTCAAGGACGGCATCCTGCCCTGGGCCTACCAGAACAACGTGGCCCTCGTGTTCGACGAGTATGACGCCGGTCGCCCGGATGTGATGTTCGTCATCCAGCGCGTGCTGGAAAGCGCCGGTCGCCTCACCCTCTTGGATCAGAGCCGCGTCATTCGCCCGCATGGCGCCTTCCGCCTGTTTGCCACCGCCAACACGATTGGCCTGGGCGACACATCAGGCCTTTATCACGGCACCCAGCAGATCAACCAGGCGCAGATGGATCGCTGGAACATCGTGACGGTGCTGAATTACCTGCCCCATGACGCCGAGGTGAACATCGTGCTTTCCAAGGCGAAGCACTATGCTGGCAAGGAAGGCAAGGACATCGTCAACAAGATGGTGCGTGTGGCGGACCTCACCCGCAACGCCTTCATCAACGGCGATCTCTCCACCGTCATGTCACCCAGAACCGTGATCACCTGGGCCGAGAACGCCGCGATCTTCAAGGACATCGCCTATGCGTTCAGGCTGACCTTCCTCAACAAATGCGACGAGCTGGAGCGTGGCTTGGTGGCGGAGTTCTACCAGCGGGCGTTTGGGGTTGAGCTGAAGGAAACGACGGTGAACGTGGCACTGAGCTGAGGGCTACTTGAAATTGTAGCCACATGTGGTTACAATATTTTGCATGACAACAGTCTCAATCCGCGAAGCGAAAAACAAGCTGACTGAACTTGGCCGCCGTGCCGAAGGCGGCGAGCGCATCGTCGTGACGCGCCATGGAAGACCAGCTTTCGAACTCGTGCCCCTGCAGCGCAAGGGCGGCATCAACTACGAGGCAGGAGAAGCCTACCTGAAATCAAAGGGCATCACCCGTACCGAAAGCTGGATCGCCGCCGACTTCGACGATCCGCTGCCGGAAGATTTCCTGATCACGCCGATCACTTATCCGGACGAACAGTGAGGCTTCTAATCGATACCCATATCGTGCTCGCGATTGTTGATCGAAAGCTTGAGCAACGATATCCCGAGTTTGCGCGCCGCTTTCATGTCGAAGGTGCATTGTTGTTTGTCAGCATCGCTTCACTGTGGGAAATCGCCATCAAGACCCGCTTGAAAAAGCTTGATCCGCGCCTCCCGCCGCCGCTGATGCCGGGCTATTTTGCAGACTTGGAAATTCCGGTCCTTGGTATCACGGCAAAACACGCAACGGCGGATCTTGAACACGACGTCCCCACCCGCGATCCCTTCGACCGCCTCCTCCTCGCGCAGGCGCAGATCGAAGGCATGCGTTTTGTCACCGTTGACCGCGCCCTTGCCGATCATCCCGTGACATTTCGCTAGGCCGGTTGTACGGCTCTGACACACGCCCATTCGAGCCTCCTGATGTCCACAGCCTCCAACCGCAAGCCCGGTCAACCTGCCGCCCAGCCCAACGAGCCGTTCAAGCAGGCCGTGGCCTCGGCCCTGCGGGCGCTGGCGCAGACCCGCGAGATGGAGGTGACCTTCGCCGCCGACAAGCCCGCCCTTGTGGGTACGGGCGACAATGCCAAGGCGCGGCTGCCCGAGCCACCGCGCAAGATGGGCGCGGCTGAGGCGGCCATCGTGCGCGGTCATGCCGATTCCATGGCGCTCAAGCTGGCGCTGCACAATGCTGGCCTGCACCGCAAGATGGCGCCGGGCAGCGATGCCGGACGTGCCGTGTTCGATGCGGTGGAGCAGGCCCGGGTCGAGGCCATCGGTGCCAGGCGCATGATGGGGGTGGCCAGCAACCTCTCGGCTAAGCTCGAGGATCATTACCATCGCGGCAGCTACGACGAGATCACCGACAAGGCCGATGCGCCGCTGGAAGACGCCGTCGCGATGATCGTGCGCGAGCGCCTCACGGGCCTCAAGCCACCCAAGCCCGCCCAGAAGATCGTCGATCTCTGGCGGGATTTCATCGAGCAGAAGGCCGGCAAGGATCTCGATGGCCTGGTGGGCAGCATCGAGGACCAGCAGAAGTTTGCCAAGGCGGTGCAGCAGATGCTGACCTCGCTCGACATGGCGGAACAGTCGCAGTTCAACGACCAGCAGGATGATGACGACGACAACGCCAACGATCCCGACAAGGATCAGCAGGACAGCGACGGCGAGCAGGATCAGGACCAGTCTCAGGAGGGCATGGACCTGCAGGAGACGGACGAGGCCAGCGAAGACCTGCAGGACGGCGCAATGGAGGAATCCGACGCGCCATCCTCCGACATGCAGGACGAGATGGACGACGGCGACTCCGAGGAGCCAGCCGAGGCCAAGCGCCCGCCCCTGAGCAGCGCGGGCGATCCACGCATCACGGAATACAAGGCCTTCACAAGCAAGTTCGATGAGGAAATTGGCGCAGAGGAATTGTGCGATCCGGAAGAACTGGAGCGCCTGCGCAGCTATCTCGACAAGCAGCTGTCGCATCTCCAGGGCATCGTGGGGCGTCTCGCCAACCGCTTGCAGCGTCGCCTGATGGCGCAGCAGAACCGCTCCTGGGATTTCGATCTCGAGGAGGGCTATCTCGATCCCTCGCGTCTCACCCGTGTCGTCATCGACGACATGCGCGGCACCTTCTCACCCCTCTCGTTCAAGCGCGAGAAGGACACCCACTTCCGCGACACCGTGGTGACACTGCTGCTCGACAATTCCGGCTCCATGCGGGGGCGGCCGATCACGGTTGCCGCGACCTGTGCCGATATTCTGGCCCGCACGCTGGAGCGCTGCGGCGTCAAGGTCGAGATTCTCGGCTTCACCACCAAACAGTGGAAGGGCGGCCAGGCCCGCGAGGCCTGGCTGCAGGGCGGCAAGCCGCCGCAGCCGGGTCGCCTCAACGATTTGCGCCACATCATCTACAAATCCGCTGATGCACCCTGGAGACGTTCGCGCAAGAATCTCGGCCTGATGATGCGCGAGGGGCTGCTGAAGGAAAACATCGATGGCGAAGCGCTGGACTGGGCGCACAAGCGTCTTCTCGCCCGCTCGGAACAGCGCAAGATCCTGATGATGATCTCGGACGGTGCGCCGGTGGATGATTCGACGCTGTCGGTGAACCCCGGCAACTACCTTGAGCGCCATCTGCGTGGCATCATCGAGGAGATCGAGATGCGCTCGCCCGTGGAACTCCTCGCCATTGGCATCGGCCATGATGTGACGCGCTACTACCGCCGCGCCGTCACCATCGTCGATGCGGAGGAACTGGGCGGCGTGATGACGGAAAAGCTGGCCGAACTGTTTGACGACAAGGCGACGCCGATCCGCATTGCTGCTCCAAGGCGTGGCGGCAGGGCGCATTGATCCGCTGGCTCAGGCGCGGGTTCGGCAGCATCGCTGCCATTGTCGTGGTGCTGGCGTTGGCCGTGCTGGCTGGCCGGGGCGGCGCAGACCCCACCCGCCATCGCTTGCCTGAAGCTGTGGCCATCACGGCCTATGCGGTTCCCCATTTTCGGCACGGCGATGCTGTCACCACGCGGTTTGGAAAGCTCGACTATCTCGGCGGGCTGGAGTTGCGCGGAGCGCACCCCAATTTCGGCGGCATCTCCGCCATTCGTGTCACGCCGGATGGCCACAAGTTCCTGGCGGTCACGGATACGGGGGACTGGGTGCAAGGCGCATTGGCCTATCTGAACGGCCGGATCGCTTCCGTCCAGGATGTCACCATCGCCCCGGTGATCGGGCCAGGCGGCCAGCGCGCCAAGGATATCGGCCTGTGGGACGCAGAGAGCCTCGCCATTGTGGGCGATGAGGTGTTCGTCGGCATCGAGCGCGAGCACAGCGTGCTGGCCTTTGACTGGTCGAAAGGCGGCGTGAAGGCCGAGGGACGCAAGCTTCCCCTCCCGTCCTTCGTGCGGGACTGGCCGGAGAACCGGGGCATCGAGGCCCTGGGCATCATGCCTGCCGGATCGGCCTATGCCGGTCGCCTGATTGGTCTCTCAGAACGGTCAGGCGGCAGGGACGAGCCAACCGAAGGATTCGTGATGCAGCGTGATGGCAGCGACGCCTTTCGGTTCCGCCTGAAGCGCAGCGACGGCTTCGACATCACGGCGCTCGACTTCCTGCCCAATGGCGATCTGGTGGTGCTGGAGCGCTTTTTCACACCAGTCCGCGGCGTCGCGATGCGCCTTCGCCGGGTCAAGACGGCGGCGATCCAGCCTGAGGCGCTGGTGGATGGCGAGGTTCTGATGGTGGCGGACAAGGCCTACCATGTGGACAACATGGAGGGGCTGTCGATCCATTCCAACGCTGCGGGAGAGACGATTTTCACCCTCATCTCCGATGACAATTTCTCCGTCGCCCAGCGCACGCTGCTGCTGCAATTCCGCTGGATTGGTGAGTAGAAGCTGGTTCGCTCGCCTATTGCAAGGCCGCCTTGAGCGCCAAGAGATCGCGCCAGGCCAGGCGCTTCTGCTGGGGTTGCCGCAGCAGGTAGGCCGGATGCAGCGTCGGCAAGGCCCTTATCGTGCGGGTACCGCAGGCATAATCGAACCAGTTGCCGCGCAATTTCAGGATACCCTCGCGCTGTTGCAGCAAGGTCTGGGCAGACGGCCCCCCCAGGCAAACCAGGATCTCGGGTTTCGCCAACTCGATTTGCCGCTGGATGAAGGGCAGGCAGATCGCGGTTTCCTGCGGCGTCGGCGTGCGGTTTCCCGGCGGTCGCCAGGGAATGATGTTGGCGATGTAGGCCTGGCTGCGGTCCAGCCCGATGGCCGTCAGCATGCGGTCCAGCAGTTTGCCGGAACGCCCGACGAAGGGCAGCCCTTCGCGGTCTTCCTCGGCTCCCGGCGCTTCGCCCACGAACATCACCCGCGCACCCGGCGTGCCATCGGCGAAGACCAGCCGGTGCGCCGTCGCCTTCAGGCTGCATCCGTCGAAACGCTCCAGCAGTGACTCGAGTTCCTCAAGTGTCGCAGCACTCGCGGCCTGGGTGCGGGCGGCAACCGCCGCTTCTTCCGGCGCGATTGCTGCTGGCCTGCTGGCTGCGACAAGCACGGGGGCACGCGACATGGCTGGCTCACGCTGCGGTGGTGCGGAGGCTGACTCCTGCTCCAACCGTGTCGGCAGCGCAAAACGATCATGCGGCTGCTCGTCAACGGCCAGGTCCACGCCCACCGCGCCATACCACTCCAGCAGCGCCTCCAGCGCCTCTGTTCTCTCATCCGCCATGCGCCCAGCATAGACGCTTGGCGTGCGACATGCGAGAGAAAGCACGGGAAACTTGTGGGGCAACCGCAATTAGTTTATATGTGAACTATATGGGTTCGGAGAGCAAAGCCAATGGAACTGCCTGAGCGGGAAGGTATGGATTATGATGTCGTTGTCGTCGGCGGCGGGCCTGCGGGTCTGGCCACGGCGATCCGGCTGAAGCAGCTCGACGAGGGCATTTCCGTCGTCGTGGTCGAGAAGGGATCGGAGATCGGCGCGCATATTCTTTCCGGCGCGGTGATTGATCCCAGCGGTCTTGATGCCCTCCTGCCGGACTGGCGCAAGGATCCTGACAGCCCTTTGACCACGCAAGTGACGGATGACCAGTTCCTGCTGCTGGGGCCTGCCGGCTCGGTGCGCCTTCCCAACATCCTGATGCCCAAGCTGATGGGCAACCATGGCAATTTCATCGGCTCGCTCGGCCAGGTCACGCGCTGGCTGGGTGCCAGGGCCGAGGCGCTGGGCGTGGAGATCTATCCCGGCTTTTCCGCCTCGGAGGTTCTGTATGACGATGACGGCGCGGTCATCGGCATTGCCACCGGCGATGTCGGCATTTCCAAATCAGGCGCGATGTCCGACCGCTACACCCGTGGCATGGAACTGCGCGGCAAATACGTGATCTTTGCTGAGGGCGCGCGGGGGCAACTCACCAAGGAGATCGTCAGGCGCTTCCAGCTCGACGAAGGAAAAGACCCGCAGAAATACGGCATTGGCCTGAAGGAGCTCTGGCAGGTCGCGCCGGACAAGCACAGGCCCGGCCTGGTGCAGCACACGTTCGGCTGGCCTCTCGATTCGAAGACCGGCGGAGGCTCGTTTCTCTATCATTTCGGCGACGGCCTGGTGTCTGTCGGCTTCGTCGTGCATCTCAACTACGAGAACCCGCATCTGTCGCCCTTTGACGAGTTCCAGCGCTACAAGACGCATCCCGCCATCCGCGACACCTTCGAGGGCGGCAAGCGGCTGTCCTATGGTGCCCGCGCCATCACCGAGGGTGGCTGGCAATCCGTGCCGAAGCTCTGCTTTCCCGGCGGGGCGCTGGTGGGCTGTGCCGCTGGCTTCGTCAACGTGCCGCGCATCAAGGGCAGCCACAACGCCGTGCTCTCCGGCATGTTGTGTGCCGAGCACATCAATGACGCGCTCAAGGCTGGCCGCGCCAATGATGAACTGGCGGGCTACGAGGCCGCATGGCGCTCCTCCGCCATCGGGCGTGATCTGAAGCCTGTGCGCAACGTCAAGCCGCTGTGGTCGAAGTTCGGGACGTGGCTCGGCGTGCCACTGGGCGGCATCGACATGTGGCTGAACGCACTCATCGGCTGGTCGCCCTTCGGCACGCTCAAGCATGGCAAGGCAGATTTCCAGACGCTGAAGCCAGCCGCCGAGTGCCAGCCCATCGTCTATCCAAAGCCCGATGGCGTGCTGACCTTCGACAAGCTCTCCTCGGTCTTCATCTCCAACACCAACCACGAGGAAGACCAGCCCGCGCACCTGAAGCTGGCCGATCCATCGGTGCCCATCAGCGTCAACCTGCCGCTCTATGGCGAACCGGCCCGGCTCTATTGCCCGGCGGGCGTCTATGAGGTGGTGTATGCCGACGCCGCGCTGAAGCTCGATCCGCGCTTCGTGATCAACGCGCAGAACTGCGTCCACTGCAAGACCTGCGACATCAAGGATCCCAGCCAGAACATCACCTGGGTTGCGCCGGAAGGTGGCGGCGGCCCGAACTATCCAGGCATGTGAGGGACCGGCATGTGAGGGAGCGGCAATCCGCATGAATCTCTGGCTCCGCCTCCTGTGGCTGCTGACGTCCGCGCGCTTTCGCGGCACGCTGGCTGCGCCTTTCGCCGTCTCGGAACTGCCGTTCCGTGTCATGCCGCATGATCTCGACACATCGCTGCACATGAACAACGGCCGTTACTGGACGCTGATGGACCTGGGCCGCACCGACCTGATGCTGCGCATGGGCCTTTGGCGGGCAGTCCTGCGGCATCGCTGGACACCCATCGTCAGCACCGGGACAATCCGCTTTCGCCGGGAATTGCGGCTCTGGCGTGCCTTCACGCTCCGGTCACGCATCCTGTGCTGGAGCGAGGGATGGGCGGTGATCGAGCACCGCATCGTCTCGCGCCGCGAGACCGGCGAGGAGATGATCAACGCCGTGGCACTCGTCCGCGTCGGCCTCTACGACCGCCGGGCGAAAAGCTTTGTCCCGATCCAGCGGATGATGACGGAGATGGGCATCACGGCGCAGAGCCCTCCGGCTTCCGACGATGTCACCGCGTTCCTGGCTTCCGAGGAGGCGATGAAGCGGGTGGGGTGAGGTTGGCGAGGACTCCACTTGTTTTTGTATCTCATTTGAGATACTTTTCTCGCAGGAGATCGCCATGGCCGCATCCAGTGAAATGATCCATGTCCGGCTTGACCGGCAGACCAAGCAGCAGGCCACAGAAGCGCTGGCGCATATGGGCCTCAGCGTCTCCGATGCCGTGCGGATGTTCCTGCATCGGGTTGTGGCTGATCAGGCCTTTCCGCTGGAGCTGAAGGTTCCCAACGCCGAGACCCGCGCCGCCATGCTTGAAGCACGCGCCATGGCCAAAGCCCGGTTTGCGACGCCGGAAGAGCTTTTCGATGAACTCAAGGGATAAACGCGCCAACCGCCCCCGCGCTTCAGACTTCACGAAAGCCTTCCGAAAAGACTGGGATCGCCTGTCGCGCTCCGGGCGCTTCAACATGAAGCTCCTGAAGGAAGCCATGCTGTTGCTCATCGCCCGTGATGCGCCACTTGGGCCGGAATGGCAGGATCATCCGCTGAAAGGAGAGTGGCAGGACCATCGCGAATGCCATATCGGCGGCGACTTCCTGTTGATCTACCGCATGGACAGCCGGGGAGAAGATGAGAGGATCATCTTCGTCCGCTGCGGCACGCATGCCGAGCTGTTTGGAGAATGATGGATGATCGGCCTGTCCTTCCGGGAAACCACTGCCGCTGACCTGCCGACCATCATTGCGATCCTCGCGGATGACGACCTTGGGCGAGGTCGAGAGGACGCTTCGCTGCCGCTGGATGACGCCTATGTGAGGGCGTTCCACGCCATCGTGGCTGATCCCCACCAGCATTTCATTCTGGCAGAATGCGATGGAAAGGTTGTGGGCTTCTTCCAGCTTTCGCTCATCCCCGGCCTGTCCCGCAAGGGCGCCTGGCGCTGCAACATCGAATCCGTTCGGGTCATACCTTCTCGGCGCGGCGAAGGCATGGGCAGCGCGATGATGCGCCATGCCATCGGGCTGTGTCGCGAGAAGGGATGCGCCGTGGTGCAACTGACCAGCGACAAGCGCCGCAGCGAGGCGCATCGCTTCTACGGCGATCTGGGCTTTGTCGCCAGCCATGAGGGCTTCAAGCTCACGCTCTGATGGCTGTTGCCATCAACTGCCATCATGTGCCATCTTGATGGATCAGAACAGGAGGCGCGGATGGCAGAACCACAACTTTCGGTCAGATCAGCCCGTGCCCGCGACCTTGCCCATATGCTGGCCAAGCGCGAACGGCGCACCGTCGCGCAGGTGGTTGAGAAGGCGCTGGAGGCTTATGCCGGCAAGGAGTCGGTGCCACGAGAAAGCGCGAAGGCATTCCTGGACCGGCTGCTCAAGCTTGATCCCGGTGATACGGTTGATATCGATCTGGAAGCGGTCATACGCGAGGGGCGAAAACCCCATTCCGGCATCGATCTCGAATGATCTTTCTTGATACGAATGTTCTGTCGGAAACAATGCGGCTGAAACCCAACGCAGACGTCCTCAGGTGGATCGAGAATCATGATCCGATGCTCTGTCTGTCGACAATGGTGATTGCCGAAACAGCTTTTGGCATATTCAAAGTCAAGCCAGATCAACGCTCACCACGCTGGATCAGGCGACTGGATGAATGGAGAGGCCGTCTGCCAGATCGTATCTTCTCATTCGACCAAGAGTCCGCTGATATCTATGGCAAGCTCATGGGTGAAGCCAGCCTGCGCGGCGTGCCAATCGATGTCGCCGACGGCATGATCGCTGCCATCGCCTTGCGCCACAAAGCAGCGCTGGCCACCCGCAACACGACGCATTTCGATATCCCCGGGTTGAAACTCGTCAACCCGTGGCAATATCCCGCTTGATTTCCGGCAGCCTTCGCCGGAAATAGCGGCATGGAACCCCTTGCGCCCGATCAGCTTGATCCCACCCAGTTCGCCAACACCGCCGCGCCCGGTCGCGATTGCGGCACATGCACCTTGTGCTGCAAGGTCTATGACGTACCCTCCCTCAACAAGCCGGCCAACAAGTGGTGCAATCACTGCACGCCGGGCCGTGGCTGCGGCATCCACGAGACACGCCCCGGCCATTGCCGCTCCTTCTTCTGCATGTGGATGACGGAAGGCTGGATCGGGCCGGAATGGAAGCCGGAGGTGTCGAAATTCGTGATCACGCTCGATCCCATCAGCCGCTACATGCTGGTGCAGGTTGATCCGGGACAGCCCAAGTCCTGGCGGCAGGAGCCCTATTTCAGCCAGTTCAAGGCCTGGGCAAAGGCCATGCTGCCCGAGGAACGGCTGGTCATCATCTTCAACGGCAAGTCCGGCACCGTGGTGACAGCGGACGGCGAGCTGGAACTGGGCGTGATGGGTCCGCAGGATCGCATCCAGCTCAAGCTGCGTGTCACACCCAACGGTCCTGTCTATGACATCACCCGCAACAAGGTTCCGGTGCACTGATGCCATCCAGCAATGCCCTGATCCGCCAGACAGCGGTCGAGACTGTCGAACTGCTCAAGCTGGGGGCGATCACGCCCCATGATTGCCTTGATGCGCTGGAAGCCCGCATCGCGGCTGTCGATCCCGCGGTCAATGCCCTGCCGACGCTGTGCTTCGAGCGGGCTCGCAAGGCAGCGGATGAGATGGTCGCCAAACCGATGGCGGAGCGCGGCGTGCTAGCCGGGCTGCCCGTGGCGATCAAGGATCTGACCGAGGTGGAAGGCGTGCGCACGACGCATGGTTCGCCGATCTTCGCCGATAACATCTCGTCCTTCTCCGACATCCTGGTGGAGCGGCTGGAGGACAATGGCGGGGTGATCTACGCCAAGTCCAACACGCCGGAATTCGGGGCCGGTGCCAACACCTTCAACGAGGTGTTCGGGGCCACCCGCAATCCCTGGAACACCAGCCGCTCCGCTGCCGGTTCCTCGGGCGGTGCCGCCGTGGCGCTCGCCACCGGCATGGCCTGGCTGGCCCATGGCTCGGACCTTGGCGGCTCCCTGCGCAATCCTGCGAGCTTCTGCGGGATTGTCGGGCTCAGGCCCACCCCGGGGCGCGTGGCGCATACGCCTGGCCTCAAGATCGACAACCGCCTGTCGGTCGAGGGGCCGATGGCCCGCAATGTCGAGGATTGCGCCCTGATGCTCGACGCCATGGTGGGCGAAGACGCCCGCGATGCGGTTTCGCTGCCTGCGCCCAAAGCGAGTTTCCTCTCCGCCGCCCGCTCCGGTTGGAAGCCGCTGAAAGTGGCCTATTCCGCCGATCTCGGCATCACGCCGGTGGACCCCGAGGTGGCCGACATCACCCGCAAGGCCGCCAACCGGCTGGCGGAAGTCGGTGTGATCGTCGAGGAAGCCCACCCCGATCTTTCGGAAAGCCATGACAGCTTCCAGACCCTGCGTGCGCTGGGCTTTGCCATTGGCCGCAAGAACCTGCTGGAGACCCACCGCGACAAGCTGAAGCCGGAGGTCATCTGGAACATCGAGAAGGGCCTCAATCTCAAGGCCGAGGACATCATCCGCGCAGAGATCCAGCGGGCCACCATGATCAAGCGCGCCTTCACCTTTTTCGGCACCTATGACCTGCTGCTGTGCCCTGCCACCATCGTGCCCGCTTTCCCGGTCGAGCAGCGCTATCTTGAAAGCTGCAACGGCGTCGTCTTCGACAACTATGTAGGCTGGCTCGCCATCGTCTATGCCATCACGCTGCTGGGAGCGCCCGCCATCTCGATCCCGGTGGGTTTCACCAAGGCGGGCCTGCCCGTCGGCCTGCAGGTTGTCGCCAAGCCACGGGCGGAAGCGCAGATGTTCGCGGGTGCCAAGCTGCTCGAGGACATCCTCGGCCTGCGTGAAACCGTTCCCATTGATCCGCGCCCCGGCAGCTGATGCCGCCCCGGATCGATTTTGCGGCCCAGCGGCTTTTCGTCGACCAGCCCATGGCCACTGGGGCGCTGCTGACCCTGGACCGCGATCAGGCGAATTATCTCATCAATGTGCTGCGCATGCGGGAAGGCCACGGCCTGCTGGTCTTCAACGGACGAGAGGGCGAATGGCGGGCAACGCTTGCTTCAAGCGGCAGGAAGGCCGCCAGTCTCACGGTGGGCGAACAGGTGCGGGCGCAGCCGCACGGCACTGACATCTGGCTCTGTTTCGCCCCGATCAAGAGCGCCCGGCTCGACTACATGGTGCAGAAAGCCGTGGAGATGGGGGCTTCGCGACTGATCCCGGTCATCACCAGCCGCACCCAGGTCGAGGTGAAGAATCCGGCGCGGTTGCGGGCCAACATCATCGAAGCGGCGGAACAATGCGGTGTGCTGGCGGTGCCGGAGCTTGTCGACGCTATCCGGTTGCCGAGATTGCCCGAATTCTTTCCCTTGGGCGGACGCAGTGTCGTGTTCTGCGATGAAATGGCGGAGGTCGCCGATCCTGTCACGGCACTGAGACCGCTGGCGTTGGCGGCACCCGTTGCCGTGCTGATCGGCCCGGAAGGCGGGTTCGATCCCGCCGAGCGTGCCATGATCCTGGGCTGGCCGGGAACCATCCCGATCGCCCTTGGCCCGCGGATTCTGCGGGCGGACACGGCAGCGGTGGCAGCGCTTGCTGCTGTTCAGACCGCCATTGGTGATTGGCGCTGAGCCAAAATCCGGGATTTTGATTCAAATTCAGCGGTTTATAGCGCTCGGTTCCCCTTGCGGGCATGGCAGCCCTGACCCATATCGGTGTTGACTCCGCAGCGTCTCACGTGGATTGACGGCGCTTCCGGCGTGTGCGGTTTCCGGATGACAAGGTTAGGGAAGGCTTAACGCCTCTCGCGTTAACGCTTCTGGAAGATTGATTTGCGGGGCGTCAGGCCAAGGCCTGGGCGTCCCTGTTGCGTCTGGAAACGGCCCTGCGGTCGCTTCCGGAGCCGGGTGGGGGCAATGGTCCCGCGCCCTCGCTGGAGATGATACGCATGGCCAAGGAACCAACAGGCAAGGACGAGCCTGAAAAGGAAGAGGGCGCAGGCCCCGACGGTTCGCCGCTCGACCTCTCCGATGCCGCCGTCAAGCGGATGATCAAGGCCGCCAAGAAGCGCGGCTATGTCACCATGGACGAGCTGAACGAGGTGCTGCCCAGCCAGGAGGTTTCCGGCGACCAGATCGAGGACATCATGGCGATGCTCTCCGACATGGGCATCAATGTCGTCGAGACCGAGGAAACCGAGGAGGGCGAGAAGAAGCCCGCCGCCGAGGAAGACGACGACGAGGCCGAAGGCAACGAGCTTGTCGCGCCTGCCCGCCAGGAAGTCGTCGCCGCCACCAAGGCGCGTGAGCCGGTGGACCGCACGGATGATCCCGTGCGCATGTATTTGCGCGAGATGGGCGCGGTGGAACTGCTGTCCCGCGAGGGCGAAATTGCCATCGCCAAGCGCATCGAGGCCGGCCGCGAGGCGATGATTGCAGGCCTGTGCGAGAACCCGCTGACCTTCCAGGCCATCATCATCTGGCGCGACCAATTGAACGAGGGCAAGGTGCTCCTGCGCGAGGTCATCGACCTCGAGGCGACCTATGCCGGTCCCGATGGCAAGCAGGTGCCGAAGGTCGAGGAAGGCCCCGACCCGCTGGCCGAGCCGGAACTGAAGCCGACCGTCAACGAGGACGGCGAGACGGTGATGCGCGAGCCTGTCGCGGATGACATGGATGACGAGTTCGAGGGCGGCATCTCGCTTTCCGCCATGGAAGCGGAACTTAAGCCCAAGGTTCTCGAAACCTTTGACCGTATCGCCGACAACTACAAGAAATTGCGCCGTCTCCAGGTGGAGAATGT
>JANNFV010000152.1:0-3348 GCA_031380285.1 Hyphomicrobiales bacterium
GGGCGCGGTCTCGACACCCCGCCCGGGCGCACAGCACATGCTGAACGCGGATTATTTCCGCCGCATCGACGCCCTCAATTTCACCATGCTGCATGATGATGGCCAGTTGCCTGAGGATCTGGAGGAAGCCGACGTCGTGCTTGTCGGCATCAGCCGCACTTCCAAGACGCCGACCAGCATCTATCTCGCCAACCGCGGCATCAAGACCGCGAATATCCCGCTGGTGCCGGGCATCGATCCACCGCCCCAGCTCGAGCAACTGGTCAAGCCGCTGGTGGTTGGCCTTGTTGCCAGCACGGATCGCATCATCCAGATCCGGCAGAACCGGCTGCTGTCGCTCAATGCTTCGGACAACACCGATTACGTCGACAAGGACTCCGTGTCCGACGAAATGGCGAAAGCCCGCCGCCTGTTCTCCAAGCACGACTGGCCGGTGATCGACGTGACGCGCCGCTCCATCGAGGAAGCCTCGGCCACCATCATCGAGTGGTACAACGCCCGCAAGGCAACGCTGGTGGCCCAGTGAACGGACAAGTGAGCGGGGGTGATACCCATCCGCTGTGGTTGGGCGACAAGCCGCTGGTGCTGGCCTCGGGCAGCCGCACCCGCTTCGACCTGCTGGTATGCGCCGGCATTCCTGTCGAGGTGATGCGGCCCGAGATCGACGAGCGTGCCATCGCGGCACCGCAGGAAAAGCGCGGCGTTTCCGCCGATCAGATCGCCAAGAGTCTCGCCCATGCCAAGGCGCTGTTCGTCGCCAAAAAAGCCCTGGGTCGCTATGTGCTGGGTGCCGACCAGACGCTTTCCTGCGGCGGCGTAATGCTGCACAAGCCCGTGGATCGGCAATCTGCTGCCGAGCAGCTGGCGTTTCTCTCGGGCAAGACGCATGTGCTGCATGCCGCCGTTGTCATCGCCCGCACCAACAAGACCGTGGCCAGTTGTGTCGGCAGCGCGAAGCTGACCATGCGCAAGCTGTCGCCTGCCATGATCGAGCGCTATCTCGAGGGCGCAGGCAAAACTGTGCAGGAGAGCGTGTGTGGCTATCAGCTTGAACGGACCGGCATCCATCTCTTCCGGCGCATCGCAGGCGAACAGTCTACCATTCTCGGCCTGCCGATGCTGAAAACGCTGGCCGAGCTGCGCAAGCTTGGACTGGTGGCGCAATAGCCATGGTGATCCTTGGCCTCACCGGCTCCATCGGCATGGGCAAGACCACGACCGCCGCGATGTTCAGGGCGGCTGGCGTGCCTGTGCATGATTCGGATGCCACGGTGCATCGGCTTTATTCTGGAGCTGCCGCTCCGCTGATCGAGGCGGCGTTTCCCGGCGTCACCGAGAGCGGCACCGTCGATCGCGCAAGGCTCGGCCAACGTGTGCTGGGCGATGCGGAAGCCATGAAACGCCTGGAGGCCATCGTGCATCCTCTTGTCAGGGCGCAGGAGCAGGCGTTTCTGAAAGCCGCTGCCGCCAACCGCGCGGCGCTTGCCGTGATCGACATTCCCTTGCTGTTCGAAACCGGGGGCGAACAGCGCGTCGATGTCATTGTCGTCGTCTCTGCACCTCCGGATGTCCAACGCCAGCGCGTGCTGTCCCGCCCCGGCATGACGGAGGAACGCTTCCAGCACATCCTCTCGCGGCAGATTCCGGATGCGGAAAAGCGCCGAAAGGCGCATTTTGTGGTGGATACCAGCCTGGGACTGACAAGCGCACGGGCGCAGGTCCATGATATCCTGCGGGCGACGGCTGGAATGACCGGCACGATGAGGAATGCGTGATGCGCGAAATCATCTTCGATACGGAAACCACCGGTCTCAGCCCGCGCGAAGGGCACAGGCTGGTGGAAATCGGCTGCGTGGAGGTGATCAACCGTTTTCCGACGGGGCGCGTGTTTCACACATATCTCAATCCCGAGCGGGATATGCCCATCGAGGCCTTCGAGATCCATGGGCTGTCGAGTGAGTTCCTGAAGGACAAGCCGCTCTTTGCCGCCATAGCCGACGAATTCTGGGATTTCATCGATGGCGCGCAACTCGTGGCGCACAATGCCGGGTTCGACATGGGCTTCATCAACGCGGAATTTCTCCGGGTCGGCAAGCCCATGATCAGCATGGACACTGTGATCGACACGGTGCAGCTCGCGCGGCGCAAGTTTCCCGGCGCGAAGGCTTCGCTCGATGCCTTGTGTGATCGCTTCGGCATCAGCAACGCCCACCGGGTCAAGCATGGTGCCCTGCTCGATGCGGAAATCCTGGCCGAGGTCTATTCGGAATTGCTCGGCGGCAAGCAGGCCGCGATGATGCTTGAAACAGCCGAGAGGCCTCAGGCTGGCGCGGCGTCTGCATCGATCAACGCACCCAGGGCGCGATCTGAACCGCTTTCACCGCTGTTGAATGATACGGAAATCGCGGCCCATGCCGGTTTTGTGACTGCCCTCGGCGAGAAGGCGCTCTGGAACCGCTATATCAGGCGCGAAGGCTAAAGCATGACGTTTCTTGACGGAAACAATGGCACGTCGTCTTGGACGGGCTTGACCCGTCCATCCACGTCTTCCTGCGGCCCACAGACGTGGATGGCCGCGTCAAGCGCGGCCATGACGTGTTTCCGTCGAGAAACGTCGTGCTTTAGTCCTCGCGCTTCGCCAGCTTGGTGAATTTCTTCATCACCCGGTCGCGCTTCAGCTTCGACAGATAATCGATGAACAGCTTGCCATCGAGATGATCGATCTCGTGCTGCAGGCAGGTCGCGAGCAGACCATCGGCATCAATCTCGTGAATTTTACCCTTGTCGTCCATGTATCGCACTTTGACCGACGAGGGCCGCTCAACCTTCTCGTAGAATTCTGGAATCGACAAGCAACCTTCCTCGTAGGTCGCCATCTCCTCCGATGCCGAGAGGATTTCCGGATTGATATAGATCACCGGCTCCTTCGGTGCGTCCTTTTTGGCCAGATCAATGACCACAATCCGCTCGGGTACCCCGATCTGGATCGCCGCGAGGCCGATGCCCGGCGCGTCATACATCGTTTCCAGCATGTCATCCGTCAGCTGCCGGATCTCCTTGCTGACCGAGAGGACGGGCCTGGAGACGAGCCGCAATTGCGTGTCGGGGATGGTAAGGATCGTGCGGAGCGCCATGGTGTCTCGGGAAAAGTCAGGTGGTTCGACTGCAATTAGTGGCGCGCCAGCGGTTTGAGAAGCGGAAAAACACACAAAAGACGGTCAGGCCGCCTCCAGTGCTTTTCTGACAGCCATCGGATCATGGCCTATCACCACGAGATAAGCGCGTGTTGGCCCCTCCGGAATCCGTTTGCCCTGCTCCCAGTGGCGCAAGGTGTGGATGCTGAAACCG
>JANNFV010000171.1:0-1702 GCA_031380285.1 Hyphomicrobiales bacterium
CCATGTCGCCGAAATAGGTCAGCACCAGCGTGCGCGGGATCGGCGTTGCGGTCATCACCAGGAGATCGACGCCATTGCCTTTGGATGAGAGCGCGAGGCGTTGATGCACGCCGAAGCGGTGCTGCTCGTCCACCACGGCAAGCGCCAGGTCCTTGAACACCACCTGTTCCTGGAACAGTGCATGCGTGCCAACCACCAGATCAATCGTGCCATTGGCCAAGCCTTCGAGCGAGACACGCCGCTCCGAGGCCTTGTCGCGCCCTGTCAGCAGGGCGATGCGCATTCCGGCAGCTTCAGCCAGCGGCAGCAGGCGGTCAAAATGCTGCCGCGCCAGGATTTCTGTCGGCGCCATCATGGCGGCCTGCCGCCCGGCTTCTACGGCGCGGGCCATGGCGAGCAGGCCGACGACCGTCTTTCCCGAGCCGACATCGCCCTGCAGCAGGCGCAGCATCCGGTCATCGCTCGCCATGTCGTGTCCGATTTCGCGCAAGGTCTGCTCCTGTCCGTCGGTCAGCGCGAAGGGAAGGGCGCGGCGTATCCGGGCTTCGATTGCGCCGGTGCCATGTGTCGGGCGACCCGAGGCCTTCTTCATGCGCGCCCGGATCATGATGATCGCCAACTGGTTCGCCAGCAATTCGTCATAGGCCAGGCGCTGACGCATCAGGCTCGCGGGAGAAAACGGCACCAGATCGACCGGATTATGGACGGCCCGCATCGCATCGGCGAAACTGGGCCAGCCCCGCTTGGCAAGCAGCGCGGCATCGTTCCATTCCGGCAGGGCAGGGAGCTTCGCCAATGCGGCCTTGGCCGTGTGGCCACAAGGCGTGGCCCCAGGCCTTCGGTCAGCGGATAGATCGGCTCCACCGGCGGCAATTGCGCCAGTTGCTGCTCGTCGAGAATGCGGTCGGGGTGCACCATCTGCCGGAGGCCGTCGAACATCTCCAGCTTGCCCGAGAGCCAGCGTGTCGCGCCCAGCGGCAGCATGGTCTGGATCTGTCCGATGCGCGCGTTGAAGAACACCAGCTCCATATCCGCCGTGTCATCCGACACCAGCACGCGAAACGGGGCCTTGATGCGACCGGCAGGCGGGGGGCGATGCGCCTCCACCACAACCTTCACCGTGATCACCTCGCCAAACGGCGCATCCCGCAGCATGGGGCGCAATCGCCGGTCGATGCCGCCATGGGGGAGATGCATCAGGATGTCGGAGACACGCGCCGGTCGTCCATCCCGCCCCAGCAGGCGATCATAGAGTGGCGCGAATTTCGGCCCGACCCCGGCAAGGGTTGTCAACGGCGCGAACAGCGGATCGAGAAGCGACGGACGCATCGCGCAGGTTTGGACCGGGAGAGCGCGTGAGGCAAGGGAGCCGATTGCACAGGTGATGAAAGATCGGCCCCCAAGAGCAATACCAACCCCTGTGCAATCCACAACATCCCTCATCCTGAGGAGCCGCGCTTGCGGCGTCTCGAAGGACGCACGGCGTTGATGCAGAGACAGCGTTGCCCAACCGCTTTGCGTTCTTCGAGACGCCCTTTGGGCTCCTCAGAATGAGGTCGGTGGAAGATGGCATGACGCCAGGCTTCAACCCGCCCGTGCAATACCCTTGTCCACCACGCCAAGATCGGCGATCACCCGCTTCAATTCGGGGCGGCACGAGCCGCAATTGGTTCCCGCCTTCACCGCTGTACCAATGGCCTCG
>JANNFV010000187.1:0-7091 GCA_031380285.1 Hyphomicrobiales bacterium
GGCTTTCCGACATCGCCTTGGCCGTTTCGCCGATCTTGGGCACGAAATGCCGCAGCAGCACGCCATAGGCGCCCAACCAGACCACCATTGGGATGGCCAGTCGCCAGTCCTGCGTCAGCAGCACCAGCAGCGCACCCACGCCATAGATCGCGATATAGAGCACGATGTTGACGATGGTCGTGGTGCTGGAGCGCAGCGCATAGCCCACCTGCATCACCTTGTTGGCGATGCGGCCAGCAAAATCCGCCTGGAAGAATGGCCAGCTCTGGCGCACCACATGCCAGTGGCTCTGCCAGCGCACCATCGAGGAAAAGCCGGGGGCCAGCGTCTGCTGCGAGATCAGGAATTGGAGGGACAGCACCAGAGGGCGCAGCACCAGCACGACCACTGTCATGGCAGTGAGCACGAGCCAGTTATCGGCAAAGAATGTGGCGGGGTTGGTTTCGGCAAGCCGGTTGACGATCATGCCGACAAACACGGGCAAGGCGGCATCGAAGGAGGCCAGCAGGAACTGGATTCCCATCAGGCACAGGAAGATCGTCCGATGCTGGCGGATGAAGTGCCAATAGAAGGCAAGGGTGCCCGCTGGCGGAGTCACGCCTTCCGGCGTCGCCACGGGATCAATCAGATTCTCGAAGAAGCGAAACATGACGCTCTGTATACCTCGGGCGCGGGGTGATGGACCTGTCTCAGGCGGGGGTCAAGACAGTTTGGGTCATGTGCAGAATGACAGGACGCGATGGATGCCTCTCGATTCTCTCCAATCCGTCATGTCAGGTTCATGGGATGGAAAGGACAAAGGTGCTTCTGTGCAAGTGTCACAAATCGACCAAAGGGAGCGGCCATGGCCCTGTCGCCGGAAGATGCCAGGCGAGCACTGATCGCGACGCATCGCTTTGGTCTGGGTGGCAAGCCCGGAGGCGTGTCAGTCGATGTCGCGCGCGATCCCCGCGCAGCCCTGCGGCAAGAGGTGCAGGACCGCGCCAGATTGCTCATCCATGACAGTGATCTCCTCACCACGCAGGCCGCGCTCGGCAGGCATTTCGATCAGGTGAAGGCGGAGCGCCTGGCCCGCGAGAGCAGCCGCGACGACACCCGCGAGATGCAGGTGGCCCGCAGCCGCGGCAGGAGCGAGACAAGTCCCGCCACTGACGGCATGATGACGCCAACGGCCGCGCCCCAGCAGCAGCCCGTCGAGCAGGCCATCTTTCGCGCCGAAGCGCTCGCCCGCATCCGCAAGGCGGAAGAGCCCATGCTCGGCCTGGGCGAGAGGCTGGTGTTGTTCTGGTCGAACCATTTCTGCATCTCCGTCCAGAAGGGCCAGTTGGCCCGCGCCATTGCGGGTGCGCTGGAGCGCGAAGCCATCCGCCCCCATGTGCTGGGCAAATTCTCGGACATGCTGCTGGCGGTCGAGAAGCACCCCGCCATGCTGTTCTATCTCGACAACCGCCAGTCCGTCGGGCCAGGTTCAAAGGCGGGCCGCAACCGCAAGGTGGGCCTCAACGAGAATCTCGGTCGGGAAATCCTGGAACTGCACACGCTGGGCGTCGATGGCGGCTACACCCAGGCCGATGTCACGGCGCTGGCCAGGATCATCACGGGCTGGACCTTTGTTGGAGCGGACGAAAAGCTCGGGCCGGTCGGCACCTTCGTGTTCACGCCCAACCGCCATGAGCCGGGCGACCATGTGGTTCTGGGCAAGACCTACCGCGACACGGGCGTCGAGCAGGGGGAACAGGCATTGCGCGACATCGCCCGCCATCCGGCCACCGCGCTGCACATCGCCCGCAAGCTGGCCCGGCATTTCGTTTCGGACACGCCGCCGCCCGCTCTTGTCGCCCAACTCGCCAAGGTCTTTCGCGACACCGAGGGCGATCTGGCTGCCGTCTCGCAGGCGCTGATCCAGCATGACGATGCCTGGAAAGGCACGCTCGACAAGATGCGCACGCCCTATGAATGGCTGGCCGCCATCGTGCGCATCACGGGTGCTCCCCGTGACGCCGGGCAATTGATCCAGCCGCTCAACCTGCTGGGCGCTCCCCTCTGGGCGGTTCCAGGACCAAACGGCTATCCCGACACAACAGCCCATTGGGCCAGCCCCGAGAGCCTCCGGAGCAGGCTCGACCTGTCCGCGACCGTCGCGCGGCGGGTGGGTGATCGTTTCAATCCTTCCGAGCTGGCCGAACACCTGTTCGATGCTGCGCTGTCCGCTGATACGGCGCAGGCCATCCGACGGGCTGAATCGAAGCAGCAGGGCCTGGCGATCCTGTTGATGTCACCTGAATTCCAGCGGCGGTGAAGGGGAGCAGAGCATGCAGGATCACATCACCCCGGATGGATGCCAGACTCTCGAAGGATGCCACGAGGCCGGAATCATCTCGCGGCGCGGCCTGCTGGGAGCCGGCGTCAGCTTCTATGCCTGGGCGCATCTGAACAAGGTGGTCAGCGCCGCAGGTGCGCGTGATCCCCGTCTGCTCGTGGTCATCCTGCGGGGTGCGCTCGATGGATTGTCGGCAGTGCCGCCGATCAGTGATCCCGCCTATGCCGACCTGCGGGGCGAGATTGCGCTCTCGAAAGAAGGCTCCTTTGCGGCCATGCCGCTCGATGGATTTTTTGCGCTGCATCCCGCGATGAAAACCTTTGCCCGTCTCTACAGGGAGAAGAAGGCCTCCGTCGTTCATGCGACCGCCACGCCTTACCGCGAGCGTTCGCATTTCGACGGGCAAGACCTGCTGGAGAGCGGCCATGATCGTCCGGGACGTGTCGACAGCGGCTGGCTGAACCGCGCGTTGCAGGCGCTTCCCCAGGGTCAGCGTGTCAACGGCAATGCGGCGCAGGCCGCGCGTGGTCTCGGCATCGGACCGGCGACGCCGCTGATCCTGCGCGGGCAGGCACCCGTGATGGGCTGGGCGCCGCAAGGCGTGCCCAATGCGGGCGATGATCTGGCAGCCCGCGTGCTCGATCTCTACACCCACCGCGATCCCGCCCTGGGCAAGGCGCTGCTCGCCGGGCTGGACACAGACAGGATGGCCAAGGCGCAAGGCATGAGCGGCGACATGGCCAAGCCCCAGGGCGGCCTGGCTGACCCCAAGGGCATGGCGCAGGCGGCGCAGGGCGCGGCCCGGTTGCTGGCGGCCTCCGATGGTCCCCGCGTCGCGGCGCTCTCCTTCGATGGCTGGGATACCCATGCCAACCAGGGTGGCGCGACGGGGCGGCTGGCCAATCTGCTGGGCGGACTCGATGGTGCCTTCGGCGTGTTCGAGGAGGTGCTGCGTCCGGTCTGGAACGACACCGCCGTGATCGTGGTCACGGAATTTGGCCGCACGGCGCGGATCAACGGCACGGTCGGCTCCGACCACGGCACGGGCACGGTTGCTTTCCTGCTCGGCGGTGCGGTGGCGGGTGGACGGATCTTTGCCGATTGGCCGGGCCTCGCCCAGGGGCAGTTGCACGAGGGGCGCGACCTCAGGCCCACCATCGACCTGCGCGTGGTGCTGAAGGGCCTGTTGCAGGATCACCTCGGCCTGTCGGCCTCCGTGCTGGCGGACAAGGTGTTCCCCGGCAGCCAGCAGGTCATGGCCATGAAGGGCCTGGTTATCTAAACCATCGAGAAAGAGCGAAGACAGGTCGCAGCGAATCCGCTAGACGCCCCCTCATGTCTCCCAGCTTCATGTCTCCCTTGCTCATCGAATGGATCGGCGGGATCGCCGCCCTGCTGACCACCCTGTCCTGGTTTCCCCAGGCGGTGCGGACGATCTCGACAGGCCAGACCCGCGATATCTCGCTATGGGCGCAGGTCCTGCTCTTCATCGGCATCATCCTGTGGCTGATCTACGGCATCTATATCACGTCATGGCCTCTGATCCTGTCCAACATCGTGACGCTGTTCCTGGTGGGCACGATCCTCACCATGAAGCTGCGCCACGGCTGACATCATCGCTTCATCGCGCCATCGGTCCACGCCCTGATGCGGGCCAAGTTGACGCCAAAGTCCCGGTATCCCAGCTGGCTGCGTGAGTAGATCGCGAGTGTCGAGGTCGTGTCGCTCAGCGCAATGAAGCGCACATCGATCGTATCGGGAAACTGCATCCGCTCCGAACGCTGGACGTAGCGATCCTGCGTTGGGAGACCTGGTTGCGCATGGCGATAGACCGGGATCACGCGGGGCTGGCCGAGCGCGAATTCCGTGAAACGCTGGCGCAAGGCCTCGTCCGAGCCCTGAAACACGCCGGGATCGAAATCCGCCGTGGCGTTGCGGCAGAAATCCGGCGGGCAGGCGAGCGCGGTGTTGGGGCGGGAACCCCGTGAAAAGCTCTCGAAATCGACCGGACCCAGATCGGGCGAGCCGAACAGCGTTTCATAGACCCAGGCCAGCACGGACTCCTCCCGTGTGGTGAGCAGGGCGGTCGCGACCAGCGCTGACATGGCAAACAGGGCGACGATGGCACCGAGCCGAATGATACGAAGCATTAACGATTCCTGCTCTCATGCTGGGAGTGTGCAGCGATGCTGCAAAAGCACAACGAAAAAAACACACTTTCATCACACCTTTGGGGTCAAGAGCTTTCTGTCTTGATCCTGAAAAGGGGAGTTGTCCCATGCCAGCCAGTTCCGGAATGCGTTCGCGCCCGCAGATCGGCCTGATGCGGTCGCGGTCCAACCATCGGCTGCAGATCGGTGGCATCCTCCAGGCCGTGCCGAAAAGGCTGGTCCTGCCCATTCTCCTGGTTGCAGGCCTCGCGCTGGCTGTTGCCGCGAACTGGACCTATGGCATCCACACCGATGACGCATGGGTGGAAATCGAGGCGCCTGAAACCACCGCCACGATCAGCCCGGCGAAATAGACGCACGCCGACGCAGGACGAAGCCATCGCTCCCCTTTGTGGACGATATGACCGATTCTGGCTTGTCGCGCCGTGACGCGGCGACTAGGAAAGCCACGCGCCAATTCTCCAATCGTCTTGCGGCGCAGTCCTTTCCCGGAGCTGTTCCATGGCCTTCATTGCCGATGCCCTGTCCCGCATCAAGCCCAGCGCGACCATCCTGCTCACCCAGAAGGCCCGTGATCTGAAAGCCACCGGCAAGGATGTGATCTCGCTCTCCGTGGGAGAGCCGGATTTCGACACGCCCGACAACATCAAGGAAGCCGCCATCGCTGCCATCCGCCGGGGCGAGACGAAGTACACGCCTGTCCTGGGCATTCCCGAATTGCGTGCCGCCGTCGCAGCCAAGTTCAAGCGCGAGAACAACCTCGACTACAAGGCCTCGCAGACCATCGTCAGCACCGGCGGCAAGCATGTCATCTTCAACGCTTTGATGGCGACGCTGAATCCTGGCGACGAGGTTGTTATCCCCACGCCGTTCTGGGTCAGCTACCCGGAGATGGTGGCGCTGTGCGGCGGCACGCCCACCTTCGTCCACACCACCCTGGAGCAGCAGTTCAAGTTGCAGCCCGCCGATCTTGACCGGGCGATCACGCCGAAAACCAAGTGGATCATCCTCAATTCGCCATCCAACCCGTCGGGCGCGGCCTATAGCTGGGCCGAGATGAAGGCGATCACCGACGTGCTGATGAGGCATCCGCATGTCTGGGTGCTGACCGACGATATGTACGAGCATCTCGTCTATGGCGACTTCAAGTTCTGTACGCCCGCCGAGGTGGAGCCGAACCTCTATGATCGCACGCTGACCATGAACGGCGTGTCCAAGTCCTACGCCATGACGGGCTGGCGCATCGGCTACGCCGCTGGCCCTGATATCCTGATCAAGGCGATGGACAATGTGCAGGGCCAGCAGACCTCCGGCACGTCAGGCATCTCGCAATGGGCGGCCGTGGAAGCGCTGAACGGCACGCAGGAGCACCTGCCGAAGTTCCGCGCCGCCTTCGAGCGCCGCCGCGATCTCGTGGTCTCCATGCTCAACCAGACGCGCGGGCTCAAGTGCCCGGTGCCGGAAGGCGCATTCTACGTCTATCCCGATTGCTCCGCCCTGATGGGCAAGACCACGCCGTCGGGCAAGAAACTGGAGACTGACGAGGATCTGGTGCTGGAACTGCTGGCCATCGAAGGCGTGGCGGCCGTGCATGGCTCGGCCTTCGGTCTTGGCCCCAACTTCCGCATCTCCTACGCCACCTCGGACGAGAAGCTGGAAGAGGCGTGCCGCCGGATTCAGAGATTCTGCGGGGAGCTGCGATAGGCGGGAAGCACGGTAGTCGCCAGCCGCCAGCACGGCCACGTGCCTATAAAGCCGATCAGCGCGATGAGCGCTGATCCGCCCACGACGGGCGGGATGATGGTCAGGTGCGGCATCGCGAGATGCCCGAGACCGAGGCCGATCAGAGCCAGGCCGCCGCTGAGCGCGCCGCCGTAACCGCAACTCAGCCACCACGGGCATTTGCCATCGCGTTCCAACCGCCGTGCTGTCAGCCACCCCGTCATCACGGCGGGCAGCAGGGTGACGGGCGTGGACAGCGCGATCTGCCACGTCACGAGATGCAGGTTGGCGAAGAGCGTCGAACCAAAAAATCTCGGATCGAGGAAGATATCGGGGCGGACACCAAAGCCGGACGCCACGCCGGACAGCCCGACATACAGCGCAGCACCCGCAACCGGGCCGAGCAGAGCATAAAGGATGACGATCCGCTTCAGCATGGGCGAAGTCTAGGACAGCGCCGGGTTCCGCATAATGAGGGGAATGACGTAGGACTTTGTCATCCCCGGCCGGAGCGAAGCGGAGGGGAAGGGGATCCAGACTTGCGGTGTTTCCGCCGCCGCAAGCATCGCAAGTCTGGATCCCCTTCCCGGGGGCAAGAGCCCCCGCCGGGGATGACATCATACGACGATCTTTACCCCGTCATGCGCCACGCTCAGCCTGCCCGCATAGGCCAGCCGCACCTCGGCCTCCCAATGCTCCGCCCTCGTCTGCGGATCATCCGCTGGCACCAGGTGATTGAGCACGAGGTGCTTCACGCCCGCGTCCCGCGCGACGCGGCCCACATCCGCCGCCAGCGTGTGGCTGGCCATCAGATGCTCGCGCAGCCGGTTGGCGTGGGGTGTCTTGGCCACCAGACGGTCCACGCCGGGCAGATACAT
>JANNFV010000197.1:0-6050 GCA_031380285.1 Hyphomicrobiales bacterium
CTCGACGATCTTCTTGGCGTCCGAGAGCAGCATCATGGTGTTGGGCCGGTAGAACACCTCGTTATCGATGCCGGCATAGCCCACACCGCCCATGCCGCGCTTGACGAACAGCACGGTGCCCGCCTTCTCCACATCCAAAACCGGCATCCCGTAGATGGGTGAGGTCTTGTCGGTCTTCGCAGCCGGATTGGTGACGTCGTTGGCGCCGATGACGAAGGCGACATCGGCCTGGCCGAACTCGCTGTTGATGTCCTCGAGCTCGAAGACCTCATCGTAGGGCACATTGGCTTCCGCCAGCAGCACGTTCATGTGGCCCGGCATGCGGCCTGCCACAGGGTGAATCGCGTATTTCACCTCGACGCCTTCCTTCTTCAGGAGATCGCCCATCTCGCGCAACGCGTGCTGCGCCTGGGCCACCGCCATGCCGTAGCCCGGCACGATGATGACCTTCTGTGCGTTCTTCATGATGTAGGCCGCATCTTCCGCCGATCCCGCCTTGTAGGGCTTGGCTTCCGCCTTGGCACCGGCCACAGCATCATCACCGCCGAAGCCACCCAGAATGACGGAGATGAAGCTGCGGTTCATCGCCTTGCACATGATGTAGGAGAGGATTGCGCCGGACGAGCCCACCAGAGCGCCGGTGATGATCAGCGCAAGATTGCCCAGGGTGAAGCCGATGCCCGCTGCCGCCCAGCCCGAATAGCTGTTGAGCATCGAGACGACGACCGGCATATCAGCGCCACCAATGGGGATGATCAGCGTCACGCCCAGCACGAAGGAGACGAGCACGATCAGCCAGAACACCAGGCGGCTTTCCGTCGTCATGAACAGCAGCAGCAAAACCACGAGGGCAACGCCCAGCGCGATGTTGATCATGTGCCGCTGCGGCAGCATGATCGGCTTGCCGCTCATCTTGCCGTTCAGCTTGAGGAAGGCGATGACAGAGCCTGTAAACGTGATCGCGCCGATGGCGACGCCCAGGCCCATTTCCACCAGGCTTGCCGCCTTGATCGTGCCGATCTGGCCGATGCCGAAAGCCTGCGGGGCATAGAGCGCCGCCGCCGCCACGAACACCGCCGAGAGGCCGACGAGCGCGTGGAAGAAGGCCACCAGCTCGGGCATCTGCGTCATCTGCACCTTGTTGGCCATATAGGCCCCGATGCCGCCGCCGATGGCGAGGCCGAGGATCAGCAGCGCCCAGCCGGACAGGCCCGAAGGCGTCCCAATCAGAATGGTGGTGAAGATCGCAATCCCCATGCCGACCATGCCGAAGGTGTTGCCCTGACGAGACGTGGTGGGATGCGACAGGCCGCGCAGCGCCAGAATGAACAGCACGCCGGAGACGAGATAGAGAAGGTTGGCGAAGTTTTGCATGGCTGGAACTCAAGCCTTCTTCTTGTACATCGCCAGCATGCGCTGGGTGACGAGGAACCCGCCGAAGATATTCACGCTGGCGAGCACCAGGCCGATGAAGCCGAAGCCTCGCGCCATGCCTGAGCCTTCGCTGGCAAGGTTGACGCCCACCGCCAGAACCGCGCCCACCACGATCACCGAGGAGATCGCGTTGGTGACCGACATCAGCGGCGTGTGCAGCGCGGGCGTCACCGACCAGACGACGTAGTAGCCCACGAAGATCGCCATGACGAAGATGGCGAGTTGATAGACGATGGGATCGACCCCGCCCGCCGCAGCAGCGATCACGCCGCCTCCGGCTGCCGCACCCTTCTGGATGGCGGCAATGGCGGCATCGGCCTTGGAGAGCGCGGCCGTAGCTGCGGCGCGGGCTTCCTCGGCCTGTTTCAGGAGTTCAGCGGGTGTGGACATGATGCATAGCCTCGCGAGACGAGATCAGAGCTTGGACTCCCTCTCCCCGTTCTTCACGGGGAGAGGGTTGGGGTGAGGGGCCAGGTGAGTGGGTGTTGAGCGAACTGACCCAGCCCCTCATCCTGCCCTTCTCCCCGCGAAGACCGGGGAGAAGGGACGCTGTGGTCGATGTCAGCGCCATGAATGTCACGCTTTCTTCTGGAAGTTCGGATGGACGATCGCGCCGTCGCGGGTGAGCAGCGTGGCTTTCACCAGTTCGTCGTCCCAGTTGACCGCGAGTTTCTTCTCGGCCTTGTCGATCATCGTCTCGACGAAGGCGAAGAGGTTCTTGGCATAGAGCGCCGACGCCGTTGCCGCCATGCGACCCGGCATGTTGGCGAAGCCTGCGATCTTCACACCGTTGGCAGTCTCGACGGTCTCGCCGAACTTGGCGCCCTCGACATTGCCGCCGCGCTCGACCGCCAGATCGACCAGCACCGAGCCTTGCCGCATCGATGCCACCATGGCCTTCGATACCAGCTTGGGTGCGGGACGTCCCGGGATCAGCGCCGTGGTGATCACGATGTCCTGCTTGGCGATGTGGGACGCCGTCAATTCCGCCTGTTTCGCCTGGTATTCCTTGGACATTTCCTTGGCATAACCGCCTGCGGTCTGCGCCTGCTTGAACTCGTCATCCTCGACCGCGAGGAACTTGGCTCCCAGCGATTCGACCTGCTCCTTGGTGGCGGGGCGCACATCGGTGGCGGTCACCACAGCACCCATGCGGCGCGCCGTGGCGATGGCCTGCAGACCGGCCACGCCAACGCCCATGATGAATATCTTGGCGGCAGGCACCGTCCCGGCTGCGGTCATCATCATCGGCAGGGCGCGGCCATAGATCGCCGCACCATCGACCACGGCTCGATAACCCGCAAGGTTGGCCTGCGATGACAGCACATCCATCGATTGCGCCCGGGTGATGCGCGGCATGAATTCCATGGCGAAGCTGGCAATTCCCGCATCGGCCATCACTTTCAAGGCATCCTCGTTGCCGTAGGGGTCCATGGTGGCAATCGCCATTGCACCCTTTTTGAGCGCCTTGACCTCGGTCTCGACCGGACGCTTCACCTTGAGCAGGATGTCGGCATCCTTCAGCGCGTCCTTTGCGGTCTTGGCGATGGTGGCACCCGCCGCCTCATACTCGGCATCGGTGACCCCAGCAGCGAGGCCCGCGCCCTTCTGGACCGAGAGCGTTGCACCAAGGGCCAGAAACTTCTTCACGGTCTCGGGGCTTGCCGCCACGCGGGGTTCGCCCTGACCGGTTTCATCGACTATTGCTATCCGCATGGCTCGCCCGCCATCCCTTCGTCACACAGTTGACTGCCTCAATAGAAAGCAATCAACACCAATTCCCGCACAAAATCTATGCAGCAAAAAACCGGCCCAAGGGAAACCTGGACCGGTTCTGATCACAAGGCAAACATTGTGCCGCTTTTCGTGTCAAGCCGGGCTCAGTGCAGGGCCGGGCTCAGTGAATGGCTTTGGCGGCCCACACCACGAGGGACAACACGAAGACCGCTGTCACGGCCTTGGCATTGATCTCCTTGATGAAGAGCCCCAGCGCCATGGCAACCGTCGACAGGAAAATCAGGAAGCCGCCCGTGCCCCAACTGTGGGCCGGGCCACCGATGGCGAGGCCGACCACGATGGTCAGGCACCAGATGCTGCCAATGGTCGAGAAACGGACGAAACCGTCATAGGTCTTCTCGTGCTCGGCGTAGTCCATCGCGGGATGCCCGCCATCACTGTTCTGGCCGTGCGCCATGATTCTTGTCCTCGTCAGGAAATGTCGATGCCGCTTCGTAGCGGAAGGTGTTTTGCGATGCAATGCGGCAGAACGGGCTGAATCCGCGCCTCAGAACACGCATTCCTCGAAGGCGGGCAGGACGGATCCGCCCCAGGCCCCATGGTAACGGTCGAGCAGGTTCTCCGCCTGCGTCCGTCCGGTGAGGGCGATCACGTCGAGCACGTCGAGATAGCGCGACTCGTCACGCCCGTCGGCATCCAGACGGCGGCGTGCCACCAGTCCGGAACGGGCGATCGCCAACACGTCACGCGCGATATCCTGCAGCGGGCGGTTGCGAACCTGCGCCTTCAGCGCCTTGGCGGGCACATCATCGCGCAATTGCTGGCGCTCGACCGCGGTCCAGTCCTTGACGACATCCCACGCCGCGTCGAGTGACGGCTGATGATAGAGCAGCCCGACCCAGAAGGCGGAGAGCGCTGTCAGATAGGGCAACGGCCCGGCATCCGCGCCGCGCATTTCGAGATAACGCTTGAGGCGCACCTCGGGGAAAATCGTCGAGAGATGGTTGGCCCAATCCGAGATGATCGCCTTCTCGCCGGGCAATGCGGGGTGTTTCCCGGCCAGCAGATCGCGGAAGGATGACCCCGTGACATCGTGGTAACGGTCGCCGCGCTTGATGAAATACATCGGAACATCCAGCGCATAATCGACGTAGCGCTCGAAACCCATACCCTGCTCGAAGGCAAAGGGAATCATGCCGGCCCGGTTGTTGTCGGTATCGCGCCAGATCTCCGAGCGATAACTCAGGCAGCCGTTCGGCTTGCCATCCGTGAAGGGGGAGTTCGCGAACAGGGCGCTGGCCAGCGGCTGCAAGGCGACGCTCACCCGCAGCTTCTTCACCATGTCGGCTTCGGACGCAAAATCGAGGTTCACCTGCACCGTCGTCGTGCGGAACATCATGTCGAGGCCCCTGGAGCCAACCTTCGGCATGTAATTCGCCATGATGCCGTAGCGGGACTTCGGCATCACAGGCGTTTGCTCGTGCGTCCACAGGGGTGACATGCCAAGCGTCAGGAAGCGCATGCCGAGGGGATGCGCCACCTGGTTGACCTGCATCAGATGGCAGATCGTTTCCCGGTGGGTGTCATGCAGGGTGGCGACCGGCGCTCCCGACAGTTCGAACTGCCCGCCAGGTTCCAGCGAGATCGCACCGCCGCCTGTCACATCGGCGAGGCCGATCGGATGATCGCCCTCCATGATCGGTTCCCAGCCGAGCATGCCCTCCATGCCCTCGAGCAGCCGACGGATGCCGCGCTCGCCCTCATAGGGCACGGGTTTCAGGCCTTGCGCGTAGAACGGCACCTTCTCATGCTCGGTGCCGATGCGGAAAGCGGCCTCGGGTTTGCTCCCCTTGGCGATCCAGGCGATCAGGTCTGCCTTGCCCTCGATGGGCTGCTCGTCAAGCGTATCCCGCGCCATGCATATTTCCAGATTTAGAATGTTAAATGTGATTTCCCTCTAACATAAGCCGGGAATACTCCAGCGCAAGCCGGGGGGATTGCGGCTGTCCATCATTCTGCGTGATGACATGATCACGACAGATGCGATTGCAAATGCCGCGTCATCGCTTCACATTCTCCTTCATGACACTGACATCGCTCCTGTTGTTCGCCTCTGTCTATTTTGTGGCTGTCGCCTCTCCGGGGCCAGGCATCGCGGCTGTGATCGCGCGGGGCCTTGGGCAGGGCATGAAGGCCGCGCCGGCCTTCATCGCCGGGTTCGTGCTGGGCGACCTGATCTGGTTCACGATTGCCGCGACCGGCCTTGCCGTCATCGCGAAAACCTTCGAAACGCTGTTTCTCGCGATCAAATATGCGGGCTGTGCCTATCTGCTGGTCCTCGCCTGGAAGATCTGGACCGCACCGGTGGCCGCCGCCGATGTCCAGGCAGCGCAGGAGAAGGTGCGTTCCTGGCCAAGCTTCCTCGGCTCGCTCTCTCTGACCCTGGGCAATCCCAAGGTGATCGTGTTCTTCCTGTCGCTGATGCCACTCGTCGTGGACCTTCAATCCATCACGCCGCTGGTTTTCATCGAGATGGCGGTTGCCGTGGTGCTGGTCCAGGCGCCTGTGTTGATCACGGCCCTCATTCTCGCGGACAGGGCGCGGCGTGTCTTCACGTCCGAGACAGCTTTGCGCCGCATCAATCGGGGTACGGCGGGCGTCATGGCGGGCGCGGCGGTTGCCATCGCGACACGGTCCTGAACAGTGTCGGGTTGTAAAGACCGTTGCACATCTGCCGTCCCTGGGAGGCTTTATGGCCATTGAAGTCTCGAATGCCCCGCTGAAGGGCAAGCTCGTCATCACCAATATCGGCCTCATGCTCTCGGGTGATCTGGCGAGGCCGATCCTTGATGCCGATACCCTTATCGCCATCGATGGAA
>JANNFV010000207.1:0-4218 GCA_031380285.1 Hyphomicrobiales bacterium
CGCTTTCCACATGGCTTTCAGCGACGCCGTACACCACCTCCCCCCGGGCATTGTGGATCATCAGCCCGTCATAGAGGTCGCGCATCAGATGCGCCTCGGTGACCGTGCTGCCCTTCTGCACATCGAGCGTTTCCGGGTCACCGTCGTTGCCGCGCAGGAAGGTCACCTGCGCGAAGGCGGCGGTTGACAGAAGCGTTGCGGTCGCAAAGGCGATGGCGCGAAACAGATGCGTGTGATGGAACATGGCTCACCCTCCGGGTTGTCCCAGGGGAAGCCTCCTCGCCGCCCGGGGTCTCAAGTTGCAAGCTAGCGCTCATCACTAGCCTTTCGCAATCAGAGAAACGACGGAAGAGACAATCTAAAGCATGACGTTTTTTGACGGAAACAGTGGCACGTCGTCTTGGACGGGCTTGACCCGTCCATCCACGTCTTCCTGCGGCCCATAAACGTGGATGGCCGCCTCAAGCGCGGCCATGACGTGTTTCCGTCGAGAAACGTCGCGCTCTAACAGGGTGCTGAAGACGTCGCGCCTCACCGTCGTTGCGAGGAGCAAAGCGACGAAGCAATCCAGAAACGATGGATCGCCTCGTGGAAGCGGCGTGTTTTTGGCGGAACCGTCGACTGGATTGCTTCGCATCGCTCGCAAAGACGGGTTCAGTATCGTTTTCTAGCAGCCTGCCAGTTCGAAAGCGGTTCAATTCAGACAATGAATAAATAGCGACATTTTCTTGATGAAATGTTGACATAATAAATTCAAGAGATAGTCTCCCTCTCGGCAGGAGGAGAGCAGGGATGGCGGCTTCGCCCGACAAGGCCCAGAATCTGGACGTTCACCCCGATGGCAAAAGCCTGCGGGCTGCCGTCCGTGCGGGCGTCTTCTCCAGACAGACCGCAGGCCAGGCCCCCGGTTTTGTGCAGGGCAATGTCGTCGTGCTGCGTGCGGCGGATGCAGGTGATTTCCTGCGCTTTGCCACGCTCAACCCCAAGCCCTGCCCCATCATCGGCATGAGCGAACCGGGCCAACCGCATCTGCCGATGCTAGGCCAAGACATCGACATTCGCCGGGACGTGCCGCGCTACCGCGTCTGGCGGGATGGCGCCTTGGTCGATGAGCCCACCGACATTGCGCCATACTGGCAGGATGATCTCGTCAGCTTCGTGCTTGGCTGCAGCTTCTCCTTCGAGGAAGCCCTGCTCGAGAATGGGCTGGAGGTCCGCCACATCAGGCTGGGCCTCAATGTCCCGATGTTCCGCACCAGCATCGCTTGCGAACCTGCCGGGCGCTTCCATGGCCCGCTGGTCGTGACCATGCGTCCCTACCGGGCGGCGGACGCGATCCGCGCCGTGCAGGTGACGTCGCGGTTTCCCTCGGTGCATGGCGCGCCCGTGCATCTGGGCCGACCGGACCTGATCGGCATCGCTGATCTCTCACGGCCCGACTACGGAGATGCTGTCCCGGTTGCAGATGACGAGATCCCGGTCTTCTGGGCGTGCGGCGTCACACCCCAGGCCGCCATTGCCCAGGCCAGGCTCCCTTTCGCCATCACCCATGCACCAGGATGCATGCTGGTGACGGACCTTCTGAACAGCCGCCTTTCGGCCCTGTAACGCGCAACCGTTCCCAATGCGGGAACTTATTCGAGGAGGACTTCATGAGACGGACATTCCTGAAACTGGCATTTCTCGCCGCCGCCACGGCCCTCACCCCGCCCGCCATGGCGCAGATCAAATGGGACATGCCGACGCCCTATTCCGACGGCACCTTCCAGACCCAGAACGTGCGTGCCTTCGTGGCGGATATCGAGGCGGCAACCGCCAAGAAAATCCAGATCGTCGTGCACTCCAATGCCTCGCTCGTGAAGATGCCGGAGATGCGACGCGCCGTGGCTTCGGGCCAGGTGCAGATGGGCGAATTGCTGGTTTCGGTGCTCGGCAACGAGGATTCGATGTTCGCCTTCGACTCAACGCCAGGCTTGGCGACAAGCTATGCCGAGGCCCGCAAGCTCTACGGCTTGTCCCGCAAGGCGCTGGAGGCGCGGCTCGACAAGTTCGGACTGAAGATGCTCTACTCCGTCGCGTGGCCACCGCAGGCGATCTACACCAAGAAGCCGATCGAGAAGCTGGCCGACCTCAAGGGCGCCAAGTTTCGCAGCTTCAACCCCTCGACCGCCCGCTTCGCCGAACTGATCGGCGCTTCCGCCGTCACCATCCAGGTTCCGGAAATCGCCCAGGCCTTCCGCACCGGCGTGCTCGACGCCATGATCACCTCTGGTGCCACCGGCGTCGATAGCCAGGCCTGGGATTACCTCAGCCACTACTACGATGTGCAGGCCTTCCTGCCGCAGAACGTCGTGATCGTGAACAAGGCCGCTTTCGATGCACTGCCCGCTGAAATCAAGGCAGCAATCACGGCAGCGGCTGACAGGGCCGAGGACCGCGGCTGGAAGCAGTCCGAGGAACTCAACGAAACCTACAAGAAGACGCTCGCCGAAAAGGGCATCAAGGTGCTGCCGCCGACCGACGCCATGAAGGCAGAACTCAAGGCCATCGGCGAGACCATGGCCACCGAATGGGCCAAGAAGACCGGCCCGGACGGCGAAGCCGTGCTGAAAGCCTATCGCTGAACCAACACGCGATGCCAGTTCTCCGCCCGTCGCGGGAGGGAGAGCTGGCGTTCACCACGCCCTCTTTCTCACTCTCTTGCGCCGCGAAACGGCAGGCAGGTCGACCATGCAATCTCCCCTTGAACCGCTCTACAAGTTCACGGCCTTCCTGGCGGTCACGGCCATGCTGGCGATTGCCGGCGTGATCCTCGCCGATGTGATCCTGCGCCAGTTCGGCGGGCAGGTGAAATCCTCGGATGATTTCGCCGGGTTCGCGCTGGTGGCGACAGGCATGCTGGGCCTCGCCCCAACCTACCGCCGGGGTGACCATATCCGTGTCGGCCTGGTGATCGACCGGTTGACCGGCACCTCCCGCAAGCTTGTCGAGATCGCCTGCCTTGTCTTCGGCGTGCTCGCGCTCGGCTGGGCCAGTTGGTGGACCGGCCGCTTCACCTACGATTCCTGGGCCTACAATGAGTTGAGCCAGGGTCTTGTGGCTGTCCCGCTCTGGGTGCCGCAGTTCTTCATGTTCTTCGGCCTTTTCGTCCTGTTCATCGCCATGCTGGAAGACCTGCTGCGCATGCTCGGCGGCGGACAGTCCAGCACCATGGCCAATGCCCCGGCGGAAGCCGAAATCGGCTCATTCGACCGCTGAAGGATCGCAGACAATGGACCCCACAACCGCCTCCCTGGCGCTCGTCGTCATCATGTTCGTGGCCCTCACCATGGGTGCCTGGATCGGCATCGCGCTGGCCGCTGTCGGCTATGCCGCCATGGCGCTGATGACCACCCGGCCCATCGGCCTCAACTTCGCGACTGCGCTGTGGAGTTCCAACAACTCCTGGACCCTGACTGCGCTGCCCATGTTCATCTGGATGGGCGAGATCCTGTTTCGCTCCAAGCTGTCCGAAGACATGTTCAAGGGGTTGGCTCCCTGGGTGCAGCGGCTGCCCGGTCGCCTGCTGCACACCAACGTCTTCGGTTGCGGCATCTTCGCCGCGATCTCCGGCTCGTCGGCGGCCACTGCCGCAACCATCGGCAAGATGACGATCCCGGAACTGCGCAAGCGCGGCTACGATGATTTCATGCTGGTGGGATCGCTCGCGGGTTCGGGCACGCTGGGCCTGCTCATCCCGCCCTCGATCATCATGATCGTCTACGGTGTCGCCGCAGAGGTTTCCATCGCGCGCCTGTTCATCGCGGGCATCATCCCCGGCATTGTCCTGATGCTGATCTTCTCCGGCATCGTCATGGGCTACGCCACCTTGCGCCCCGCCATGATCCCGGCCCGGGATGCGAAAATGAGCCTCACCGCGAAGCTTTACGAGTCGCGCCGCCTCATCCCGACGGTGCTGCTGATCCTGATGGTGCTCGGCTCGATCTATGGCGGGTTGGCGACACCGACGGAATCCGCCGTGCTGGGCGTTGTCGGCGCACTCATCCTCTCGGGCCTCGATACCCTGATGGAAAAGCCCCATGTCTATGTCATGGCGGGCGCGGTTGCGGCTGCGGCAGCAACCGGCCTGTCAGGCGTCGCCGACTGGGACCAGGTCGGCTCGATCCTGATCATCGGCATGCTGGCCTACACGGCGGCGATCCGCGGCATTTCCTGGAA
>JANNFV010000536.1:0-5243 GCA_031380285.1 Hyphomicrobiales bacterium
TGGGGAAATGATCCATCCTTGCCTTCCCCCTTTGGGGGAAGGTGGCCTGCGCAGCAGGTCGGATGAGGGAGAATCCCTCGCGTCGTGGTTCGGCCTCATCCGCCCCGCAAGAGCGGGACACCTTCTCCCTCGGGAGAAGGATCGTATCCTGCATCTCGACAGCACACACCGACCGCATTAAGCGACATCCATGGCCGATCTCCTCCTTGAACTCTTCTCCGAAGAAATTCCCGCCCGCATGCAGGCGCGTGCCGCGGATGACCTGAGGAAGCTCGTCACCGACCAGTTGGTGGCGGCGGGCTTTCTCTATGAGGGGGCGCGCACCTTCGTCACGCCGCGCCGCCTCACCCTGGCAGTGCATGGCCTGCCGCTCCGCGGACAGGATGTGCGGGAGGAAAAGAAGGGCCCGCGCGTCGGTGCGCCGCAGGCCGCCATCGACGGCTTTCTCAAGAGCGCAGGGCTGACCTCCATCGAGCAGGCGACGGTGCAGAGCGACCCGAAGAAGGGTGATTCCTATATCGTCCTCATCGAGAAACCGGGCCGCGCCACGGCAGAGGTGCTGGCGGATATTCTGCCCGGCATCCTCAAGTCCTTCCCCTGGCCGAAATCCATGCGCTGGGGTGCTGACAGCGCATCGGGTGCCAGCTTCCGCTGGGTGCGCCCGCTGCGTTCCATCCTCTGCACGCTCAGTGACGAACACGAGGAACCCGAGATTGTGCGCTTCGAGGCGGGCGGCATCACATCCGGCAACATCACCTTTGGGCACCGCTTCATGAGCGATGGAAAGCCCATCACGGTGAAGCGCCTCGACGATTATCTGTCCAAGCTCGAAGCCGCCAAGGTGATCGCCGATCCGCAGCGCCGCAAGGATATCATCCTGCACGAGGCCCGGCAGCTATGCTTCACCCAGGGGCTGGAGCTGGTGGAGGACGAAGCGCTGGCGGAAGAAGTGGCCGGCCTGGTCGAATGGCCGGTGCCGCTGATGGGCAGCTTCGAGGAGGCATTTCTTACGGTGCCGCCCGAGGCCGTGCGCCTCACGATCCGGGCGAACCAGAAATGCTTCGTGGTCAGGCATCCTTCTTCCTATTCCCCTTCTCCTTCTCCCCGTTCTTCACGGGGAGAAGGCCGGGATGAGGGGCACGGCGAGTCCGCTGCAGGCTCACCCAGCCCCTCATCCGGCGCTGCGCGCCACCTTCTCCCCGTAGACGGGGAGAAGGGCAAGCTCGCCAACCGCTTCATCGCGACCGCCAATGTCGAGGCCGAGGATGGCGGCCAGGTGATCATCGCGGGCAATGGCCGCGTCATCCGGGCGCGGCTGTCCGATGCGCGGTTTTTCTGGGAGACCGACCAGAAGGTGTCGCTGGAGGTCCGCGCCGAAAAGCTTAGGACAACCCGCTTCCACGAGAAGCTCGGCACGCAATACGAGCGCGTGGAGCGCATCGCGGCGCTGGCCCAGGAGATCGCGCCGCTGGTGGGGGCTGATCCTGCGCTGGCGAAGAAAGCCGCCATGCTGGCCAAGGCCGATCTCGCGACCGAGATGGTGGGCGAATTCCCGGAATTGCAGGGTCTGATGGGCCGCTATTACGCGACGCTGGAAGGCCATGAGCCGGAGGTCTGCGCGGCCATCGAGGAACACTACAAGCCGCAGGGTCCGGGCGACACCGTGCCGACGAACCCGGTCAGCGTGGCCGTGGCGCTGGCTGACAAGCTGGACACGCTGGTGGGCTTCTGGGCCATCGATGAAAAGCCGACGGGTAGCAAGGATCCCTATGCGCTGAGGCGGGCGGCGCTGGGGGTGATCCGGCTGGTGGTGGAGAATGGGGTTAGGGTTGAGCTGCGTGATATTTTGATCAAAGCGACCTTGCTTACACCTCTTTATCTGAATTTCGGTTTTCCTGACCTCCTCTCCTTCTTCCACGACCGCCTGAAGGTCATGCTCCGCGAGCAGGGTGCACGGCATGATCTTGTCGATGCCGTGCTGGGCGCGGGTGCCTCTCCTTCTCCCTTGGGAGAAGGTGGCATGCGGAGCATGACGGATGAGGGAGAACCGCAGGCGTCAGGGCTTCTCCCTCATCCGTCCGGCTCCGCCGGCCACCTTCCCCCGGGGGGGAAGGAAAGGGGTGCCGCCAACGACGACCTGCTCTCCATCGTCAACCGCGTGAACGCCCTTTCGGCCTTCCTCGCCACCGAGGACGGCAAGACGCTCCTCGCGGGCTACAAGCGGGCCGCCAACATCCTGCGGGCCGAGGAAAAGAAGGATGGCGAGGGCGCATTCGAGGGCGCGGTCGATCCGGATTCCCTCATCGTGTTCCAGGAAACAGACCTGCAGCAGGCGCTCGTTTCAGGGGAAGCCAGTGTTGGCGAAGCGATGCGCCGCGAGGATTACGCCGCCGCCATGTCTGCCATGGCCGGCTTGCGTGCGCCGGTCGATGCCTTCTTCGAGGCCGTGCTGGTCAATGCGCCGGAGGCCGAGGTGCGGCTCAACCGCCTGCGGCTGCTGGCCCAGCTGCGCCGCGTGACATCGGTGGTGGCGGATTTCGGCAAGGTCGCGGGGTAGACCGTATCAATTGTGTCATTCCCGGCCGGAGCCCGCAGCAAGTTTGCAGACTGCGTAAACTTGTCTGCATGCGGAGGGGAAGGGAATCCAGTCTTGCAACGCCGGACCAAGCACCGCCGTTGCTCTGGATCCCCTTCCCTCGCCTTCGGCTCGTCGGGGATGACACTGCGATAAACGGTCTTTCGCGGTTCTCTCTCTTCTTCCCGCTTCAATTCCGCCGCGAACTGATGCACACCAGTGCCGATGACTGAATCCACCGCTTCTCCCCCTCCGCGCCGCGTGCTCGCCATCGATACGGCGCTGGGTGCCTGCTCCGTCTGCGTGATGGAGGCCGGGCGCACCCTGCCGCTGGCCTTCGACAGCGAGGAAATGGCCACCGGCCATGCCGAGGCGCTCATGCCCATGATCGAGCGCGTGATGGGGCAGGTTGAGGGCGGCTTCACCTCGCTGGAGCGCGTGGCGGTCAGCATTGGGCCGGGCAGCTTCACGGGTCTCAGGATCGGCATCGCGGCGGCCCGCGCCATCGGTCTGGCGGCGGAGATTCCCGTCGTCGGTGTGTCGACGCTGTCGGCCTATGCCGCGCCGCTGATCAGCCCGGAGGAAGCGGGCGTCATCGCGGTCGGCATCGATGCCCGCCACGGTGCGGTGTTCTTCCAGGCATTCACGGCGGCAGGGCGCACCATCGTGCTGCCCCGCGTGATCAGCGTGAAGGAGGCCGGACGCGCCATCGGCTCCGGCCCGGTGAAGCTCGCGGGTTCGGGCGCGGCGGCACTCGCCATCGAGGCGATGGCGCTGGGTCTCAAGGCCACCATCGCCGATCTCAAGCCTGCGCCGGACATCACCTGGGTGGCCCGCCTGGGGCTGGCTGCCGATCCCGCCAGCGCTGCGCCCAAGCCGCTCTATCTGCGTGCCCCTGCCGTGACACCGCAGGACAGCAAGGCCGTGCCCAGACAGCCGTTACAGGGGCGAGCCACACCATGATCTTCGGTTTCGGACGCTCGAAGGCACCCCTCGTCATCCGTCCCACGGAAATGGAGGATGCCCGCGCCGTGGCCGAAATCCACGCGGCCTCATTCGACAGGCCCTGGGGTTTGATGGAATTCGAGCGCCTCCTGGCGGAGGAAAACATCGTCAGCCATGCCGCCGCCCATGCTGCGGGCACCGATGGCTTCGTGCTGTCACGGCTGGCGGCAGACGAGGCCGAAATCCTCTCCATCGCGGTGCATCCCCGCCGCAGGGGAGAGGGCATCGCCGGGCGTCTGCTGGCTGCCCACCGCGAGGCGCTGCTGCTCAACCGCATCCGCACGCTGTTCCTGGAGGTCGAGGAGGGCAATGCGCCCGCCATCGCTCTCTACCAGCGCCAGGGCTTCACGGATGTCTCGCGCCGCGATGCCTATTACCGCAAGGCGGATGGCTCAGCCGCCACCGCCATCGTGATGCGGCGGTCGCTGTAGATGGCCTCCTTCATCGATGACGTGACCCTGCCAAAAGGCACTTTCCGCCTGTGTGTCACGGCCGGGCTGATCGGCTGCGTGGCGCTGGTTCTTTTCCCGTTTCAATACGCCAGCTGGAAGCTGAACCTGCCCTCGCAGCGCTGGCTGCCTGGGCTGTTCCACCGGGCTGTCGCCCGCATCATCAACCTGCGCGTGCATGTCGTCGGCAAGGCCACGACGGACAGGCCGATGCTGATCCTGTCGAACCATGTGTCCTGGCTGGATATCCTCGCCATCGGTTCGGTCATGCCGGTGTCGTTCATTGCCAAATCCGAGGTGGAGGCCTGGCCGCTGTTCGGCCTGCTGGCAAAACTCCAGCGCTCGATCTTCGTGGATCGCAACCGCAGGGGCG
Organism: Hyphomicrobiales bacterium; assembly: GCA_031380285.1. Taxonomy (GTDB): domain Bacteria; phylum Pseudomonadota; class Alphaproteobacteria; order Rhizobiales; family Beijerinckiaceae; genus JADCCX01. The sequence continues at coordinate 4,403 of JANNFV010000536.1, forward strand.
AGACCAGCAAGGCCAATGCCGCCATCGCGGAGCGGCTGGAAGAGGGCGACCCCATCGTGCTGTTTGCCGAATCCACGACGTCCGATGGCAACCGCATCCTGCCCTTCCGCTCAGCCTTGGTGGGCGCGGCCCGTGACGCGATCTTTTCCGACAGCGCCACGCGCCATGTCGTCGTGCAGCCCCTGGCGCTCGCCTATCACGGCGCGGACGGCCTGCCGACGGGCCGCATGGGCCGCGCCCGCATCGGCTGGTATGGCGACATGGAGATGCTGCCCCATCTCGCGGGCATCCTGCGCGGCGGGCCGCTGGATGTGACACTGCGCTTCGGCGAGCCCATCGCCTTCGATCAGGCGGCAGACCGCAAGCAGGTGACGAAGCAGGCGGAAGATCAGGTGCGGCGCATGCTGGGCGAGGCGCTGACCGGGCGGAGGCCAACGGCCTGATGCTTGACTAAATGACAGCATATACGCTATCACTTTAGGATGCGTGTTGTTATCGATACCAATATCATTGTTTCTGCTTTGATGAATCCATCGACTGCACCCCGACAGATTTTGACGATGTGCCTGAACCGTGGAATCAAGCCTTTGGTCGGTTCAGCTCTCTTCACGGAATATCGCGATGTGATCGCGCGGGATGAGCTTTTCAGGAATTGCCCTGTTGAGCGCGGGGATCGTGAGGATCTCCTTGATGCACTCTTCAGCGTGGCAGAATGGGTCAAGATTCACTTTCTGTGGAGGCCCAATCTGCGTGATGAGTCTGACAATCATCTGATTGAACTGGCCGTTGCGGGTGGCGCAGAGGTGATCATCTCTGCCAACAAGCGCGACCTGAATTTTGG
>JANNFV010000216.1:0-6253 GCA_031380285.1 Hyphomicrobiales bacterium
CCGCAGGGCACCTTCTCCCAAGGGAGAAGGATGAGGGCTGGCGATCTTGCCGGGATTCAGCATATTGCCTGGATCGAAGGCCTGTTTCACCTCGCTGAATGCGGCGGCTAACCTTGGGCCGAACAGCGGTGCGATGAACTCCGAGCGCGAGATGCCGTCGCCATGCTCGCCCGAATAGGAGCCTTCGAAACGCTTCACGAGAGCGGCTGTTTCTTCCGCGATGGCCCGCATCGCTTTCACGCCATCTGCCGTCTTCATGTTGAGGATGGGCCGGACATGCAGGCAGCCCACCGAGGCATGGGCATACCAGGTGCCGCGCGTGCCGTGGCGGGCGAAGACATCGGTGACAGCAGCGGTATAATCGGCCAGCTTGTCGAGCGGTACCGCGCAATCCTCGATGAAGGAGACCGGTTTGCCGTCGCCCTTCATCGACATCATGATGTTGAGGCAGGCTTCGCGCACATCCCAGACCTGGCGCTGACGCGGGGGCTCCAGCACCTCCACCACGGCATTGCGAAAGCCATGATCGGCCATGCACTGATCGAGCCGCTTCAGGCTGCGCTTCAGCTCATCCTGGCTGTCGCCCGCAAACTCCACCAGCAGCAGGCAATCCGGCTTGCCCCGGGTGATATCCGCCAGCGTCCGCTTGAACAGCGGGATATCGGCGCCCAGCACCAGCACATTGTTGTCCACCAGTTCCACCGCCACGGGGCCGAGCGCCACCAGATGTTGCGTCGTCACCATGGCCGAGCGGAAATCCGGGAAATGACAGACCCCCATGACCCGGTGCTGCGGCAGCTTCGACAGCTTCAAGGTCACTGCGGTGAAAGCGGCCAGCGTGCCTTCCGAACCCACGAGCAGATGCGCCAGATTGGGATCGGGCTGGATAAGCGCATCGAGATTGTAGCCGCCGACGCGCCGCTGCACCCTGGGATAACGCGCCAGGATCTCCGCCCGTTCGCGCTCCGCCAGCTTCAGCATGTCCTGCGCCAGCACCTGCGCCGTGGTGGAATTGTGCGTGGCGAAATGGAGCGGCTCGCCCGTGGGCAGCAGCGCGTCCACGGCCAGCACATTATCCACCATCTTGCCGTAGCGGATCGACCGCGCCCCGCAGGAATTGTTGCCCGTCATGCCGCCGATGGTGCAGCGGCTGGCGGTCGATGGCTCGACCGGGAAGAACAGGCCATCGGCCCGCAGGCGCGCATTCAGCGTCTCCAGCACCATGCCGGGCTGCACCGTCACGGTCTGTCCAGCCGGATCATAGGCCAGCAGCTCGTTGAAGACGCGGCTGCAATCCACAACGATGCCATCGCCGATGGGCTGGCCGTTCTGCGATGTGCCGCCGCCGCGCATGATGACGGGGACGCCACGGTCTTTCGCGATGGCGAGAGTCGCGGCGATGTCGTCGGCGTGTTTCGGATAGACCACGCCCTGTGGAACAATCTGATAGATCGAGGCATCCGTGGCGTAACGCCCACGGGTGAAGGCATCGAACCGCACCTCCCCGGCAAGAGCCTTCGAAAGCTGGCGTTCAAGGCCAAGATCGCGCGTGAGGGCTTTGGTCATCCTTGCGCTTGTACCATGAGGCAATTTATAATACAAAATACAAAATCTCGTTCAATCATGCTTTCCTCATCGTGACAGGCTCCCGACATGACCCAGACCGGCCGCCATTTCCTGCAGCTTCCCGGGCCATCGAACACGCCGCTGCGCGTGCTGGCGGCCATGGCGATGCCGACGATCGACCATCGCGGTCCTGAGTTCCAGAAACTGGGCCGCAATGTGCTGGACCGCATCAAGCCGATCTTCGGAACCACGAACCCCGTCATCATCTATCCCGCAAGCGGCACGGGAGCTTGGGAAGCCGCGCTGGTCAACACGCTCAAGCCCGGCGACACGGTGCTGATGTACCGGACGGGCTGGTTCGCGACTCTGTGGCACAAGATGGCGACAAAGCTCGGGATCAAGACCACCTTCATCGACAGCGACTGGCGCACGGGCGCGGATGCCTCCGTCATCGAGTCCAAGCTGCGCGAGGACAGGGGGCATCTGATCAAGGCGGTCTGTGTCGTCCACAACGAAACCTCGACGGGCTGCGTCACGGATGTGGCGGCGGTGCGCAAGGCCATCGATGCAGCGGGGCATCCCGCGCTGCTGATGGTCGATACCATCTCCGGCCTTGGCTCCATCGACTACCAGCATGATGAATGGGGCGTCGATGTCTCGGTTTCCGGATCGCAGAAGGGCCTGATGCTGCCGCCAGGTCTCTCCTTCAACGCGGTGTCGGACAAGGCGCTGACAGTGGCAAAAGCCGGTGGCTCTCCGCGTGCGTACTGGGATTGGGAGGAAATGATTGCCATCAACGCGACCGGCTTTTTCCCCTCCACACCTGCCACGAACCTGTTGCAGGGCCTGAGGGTGGCGCTGGACATGCTGGAGGAGGAAGGCATGGCCAATGTCTTCGCCCGCCATGACCGGGCGGCGGAAGCGACGCGCCGCGCCGTGAGGCACTGGGGTTTCGAAACCGTGTGCAAGGCCGCTTCCGACCATTCCAGCGTGCTGACCGCCGTGATGCTGCCTGCGGGCCATTCGGCGGATGCCCTGCGCAGGATCATCCTGGAAAGCTCCAACATGTCGCTGGGCAATGGCCTGGGCATCCTGGCGGACAAGGTGTTCCGCATCGGCCACCTGGGCGACTTCCACGATCTCATGGTGACGGGAACGCTGTCCGGCGTGGAGATGGGCCTGGTGGCGGCAGGCATCCCGCACAAATCCGGCGGCGTGCAGGCCGCGATGAGCTACCTGCAAGGCAACAAGGGGCCACAGCTCGCAGCAGCGGAGTAAGCGGAGCTAGAGCACGGCGTTTCTCGACGGGAACACGTCTTGGACGGGCTTGACGCGGCCATCCCGTGTTTCCGTCAAAAAACGTCATGCTTTAATCCGCGAATTGCCGCTTGTGCAGGCCGGCATAGATACCGCCCTTGCGCTTGAGCAGCGCGGCATGCTGGCCTTCTTCCGCCACCTGGCCCTGATCGAGCACCACGATGTGGTCGGCGTTGCGCACGGTGGAGAGCCGGTGGGCGATGACGATGGAGGTACGCCCCTTCATCAGCTTGCCCAGCGCTGTCTGTACGAGGGCTTCCGACTCGGCGTCGAGCGCCGATGTCGCCTCGTCCAGCAGCAGGATCGGGGCGTTCTTCAGGAAGGCCCGCGCCAGGGCCACGCGCTGCCGCTCACCGCCCGACAGCCTGCCGCCACGGTCGCCCACGCGGGCGTCGTAACCTTCGGGCTGTGCCATGATGAAATCATGCGCCGCCGCCGCCTTGGCCGCAGCCTCGATCTCGGCATCTGTGGCACCCGGCTTGCCGAAGGCGATGTTGGCGCGGATCGTGTCGTCATAGAGCACGATATCCTGGCTGACCACGGCGACCTGATCGCGCAGCGAAGCAAGCGTGATATCACGCACGTCTTGCCCGTCGATCAGGACCGCGCCCTGGCCCACATCCATCAGCCTTGGCACCAGCGACAACAAGGTGGACTTGCCGGACCCCGAGCGCCCGACCAGCGCAGTCGTCTTGCCGCCTGCTGCCGTGAAGGTCGCGCCGGACAGTGCATCATTGCCTTCGCCATAGGAGAAGGTGATGGCGCGAAACGCAACCTCCCCCTTGCCGACGACAAGCGGATTCGCCCCGGGTTTCTCCTGCACCGCGGGCTTCTCGTCGATCACCGCGAAATAGCGTGTCAGCGCCGCCAGCGCTTCCTGCACGATGGCGTTGAGATTGCCGAGCGTGCGCACGGGTTGCGCCGCCATGATCAGCGCGCCGCTATAGGCCGCGAAATCGCCCAAAGTCGTGGCCCCCGATTGCAGGCGCCAACCCACGAAGATGATGACCAGCGCGATGGCAAAGCCCGCGCCGATCTCCAGGATCGGGTCCATCCGCGCCCGTGCATTGGCGGCCTTCATCTTGAGTGCGCGAATCTCGTCGAAGGTATTCGTCGCCCGCTCCTTCAGATAGCCCTCGAGCTGATAGGTCTTGGCGACACGCGCCCCTGCCAGGCTCTCCGAGACATTGGCCGCCATGATGCCGACCTGCTCCTGCGTGGCCGTCGCCACCCGGCGCAGTTTCTTGCCGATGCGGGCAATGGGCGGCACCACGAACGGCGCGACCACGGCAGCCACCAGCGTGCTCTGCCAGTCGATATAGAGCAGCACGGAAACCAGCGCGATCAGCATGGCGATATCGCGGAAGAACACCGTGAACAGCCGCGTCAGCGCCTCCTTGATGAAGGCGAAATCGGTGGTGAAGCGCTGCGTCAGCGAGGCCGGGCTTTCCCGCGACAGGCGGGCCAGATCGGCATCGATCAGATGGCCGTAGAGTGCGGCCTGCATGTCGGCCTCCACCCGCGTGACGAAGCGGTTGGTGAGATGCGTCTGCGCCCACAGCGCCAGCCCCTTGATCGAGGTGACGACGATCACGATCACCGGGGCCCAGCGCAGCGTATCGAAATCCTTCTTCTCCAAGAGGTCGAACGCGCCCTTGACCAGCAGCGGATAGGCCGCGCTGGCCATGGCAGCAACGGCGATCAGCACCATCACCAGCGCAATGGTGCCACGATGCGGGCGCACCCAATCGCGCCACAGGCGCTTCAGCAGGGGATAGGTATCGGAGGGAAGGGACTTGGCCATGGCGTTAGGACGCACCCATAGCGGGGCTGGGACCGGATGCCAATCGCCGCATCGTGGCTTCCGGTGTTGTCATCCCCTTCCCCTTCGCTGCGCTTCGGCCGGGAATGACAAAACAGGGCTTTCTTGCGGCCCGAAAGCGGGTATGTCGGGAAGACCGCTTTCGCAGGATATTACTCATGCTCCCCTATGCCATCGCCGCCGCGCTCGTTGCCGCCTTGTCCCTGATCAGCGGCATAACTGGAGGCGACCGGAACACCCTCATCCTCGCCGCAGTCGGAGCGGGCCTCGCGTGGTCGGCCTACCGGGGGAGCGTGACCTCGCCGTTCCTGCGGGTGTTCCTGGTGATCTTCTCGGCGGAGTTCGTGCTGACCGGCCTGTGCTACCTCGCGGGCAAGAACGGATTATGGCCCGAGGCCCTGAGTGCGCTGACGATACCGTTCGAGCTGCCGCTGACGGTCGGGCTGTTCGGTATTCTCGTCTATGCGATTGCGTTCATTCCCGTGGTGCGCACCATTGCCGGCTTGGCTGATCCCTATTTCGCCGAGAGCAACGACAAGGCGCAGACCCTGCCACTGCTGGGCTTTGTGCGCGAACGGCGCCTCGCCTGGGGACTGGTGATCGCGCTTGTGGTGATCAACCAGCTGCAGGTGGGCATCAGCGTGCGGTTGAGCTTCTTCAACCGCGATTGGTTCAACGCCATCCAGAACAAGGATCAGGCGGCGTTCTGGAGTCTGCTGCTGACCGTATTCCTGTTCTGGGCAGCCATCGCCGTCATCTCGAACCTGATCGAGTATTTCCTTGAGAGCGTTCTGAAAATCCGCTGGCGGGAGTATCTTGTTGAACGTTACAGTGCTCAATGGCTTGCCAAAGGCGCTCATTATCGGATGGGATTTTCCGGGCAGGCGGACAATCCTGATCAGCGCATCGCTGAAGACATCAGAAATTTCATTGGCCATCCAAACAGCACGGGGAGCACATACAGTTTCTCGATCAGCCTGATCTCGACCCTCTCAAACCTCGTGTCCTTCTCGATCATCCTCTGGTCGATCCCGGCGCAGTTCGCCATTCCCGGCACGGATATCATCGTGCCCGGCTTGCCCTTCTGGGTCGCGCTGATCTACTCGCTCGTTGGCACCTGGCTTACGCACCTGATCGGCCGCCCACTGATCAAGCTCGACTTCAAGCAGGAGAAATACGAGGCGGATTTCCGCTACACGCTGGCCCGATTGCGCGAGTATGGCGAGCAGGTGGCGTTGCTCAACGGTGAGCGGGCCGAGCGCCAGCACATCGGACGGCGTTTCCAATCGGTGGTCGAGAACTACTACGGCATCATCCGCCAGAACCTGAAGCTCAACACCTTCGTCTCGACCTATTTCCAGGCCAGCGTGGTGTTTCCCTACATCATCATGGCACCGGCCTATTTTGCGGGCAAACTGACCCTGGGCCAGTTGACACAAACGGCGGGGGCCTTTGGTCGCGTCGAATCCGCCATGCAATGGTTCATCGCGCGCTACCAATCGCTGGCGTCCTACAAGGCCGTCGTCGATCGTCTCACCACCTTTGGCG
>JANNFV010000253.1:0-2706 GCA_031380285.1 Hyphomicrobiales bacterium
CGGCGGGAGCCGAGACAATCACGCGCTTGGCGCCCGCCGTGAGATGCGCCGCCGCCTTGTCGCGCGAGGTGAAGATGCCGGTGCATTCCATCGCCACATCCACCTTGAGCTTGGCGTGGGGCAACTGGGCCGGATCCTTGATGGCCGTAACCAGGATTTTCTTGCCGTTGACGACGATCTTGTCACCATCGACCGTGACATCGGCGGGGAAGCGGCCATGGATCGAATCGAAGCGCAGCAGATGCGCGTTGGTCTCCACCGGGCCAAGGTCGTTGATGCCGACGACAACGATGTCCTTGCGCTTCGATTCGACGATGGCACGCAGCACGTTGCGGCCGATGCGGCCGAAGCCATTGATGAAAACACGAACCGCCATGGCGATGATCCTTCATTGACTGCATCAGGAGCATGGCTCCCGGTTGCGGGAAAGTGCGGGTCTGATACCACTTGGCCCATTCAAGTCAACGAAACGGCTGTGACGATTCTGGAGCAAGGTGAATGCATTTCGGCAGTGACAATGTGGTGGGCGCCAGCCCGCAGGTGATCGAGGCCATCGTGGCGGCCAATGGCGGGGCCATGGCCTCCTATGGTGATGACGAGTTGGCAAAGGCAGTGGAGGCCCGGTTCTCAAGCCTCTTCGAGAAGGACGTGACCGTCTTCCTGATGGCGACTGGCACGGCCGCCAATGGCCTGGCGCTGGCCTGCCTCACACCCGCCTGGGGCGAGGTTTTCTGCCACCAGGACGCGCATGTCATGACCGACGAATGCGGTGGCCCCGAACAATGGACCGGCGGTGCCAAGATCACGCCGCTCCCCGGCATCGGCGGCAAGATCAGGCCGGAGACGCTGCGGGCCGCACTCGAAGCGCCGCGTCGTGGCATCCATTCCGTTACGCCTGCCGCGCTGTCGCTGACCAACCTCACGGAATGTGGCACGCGCTACAGCGGCACCGAAACCGCTGCGCTGGCGGCGATTGCCCGGCAGCACGGCCTGCATGTCCATCTTGATGGCGCGCGGTTTTCGAACGCTTTTGTCGGCGGCAAGGAAACGCCGGCGGAACTGACCTGGAAGGCGGGCGTCGATGTGCTCTGCCTGGGGGCCACCAAGAACGGCGCATTGGCGGCGGAAGCCGTGATTTTCTTCAAGCCTGAACTCGCCGAAACCGCTCCGTTCCGCCGCATGCGGGGCGGCCATCTGATCTCGAAGGGCAGGCTCTTGTCCTCGCAGTTCGAGGGCTGGCTGCAGGACGGGCATTGGCTGGACCTCGCACGCAAGGCCAATCAGGCTGCGCGGCGTCTCGCCAGGGGCATGCAGGCCAACCGCCGCCTGCGCGTGGCCTGGAAGGTCGACGGCAACGAGGTCTTCGTCGTGATGCCCGAAAAGCTGGAGCAGGGGCTGCTGGCACAAGGCTTCAGGTTCTATCGCTGGCGTCACGAATCGATGGCTGCGGCAGACAAGCCCCGCAAGGGTGAGGTGCTGTGCCGCTTTGTCTGCTCCTGGCAGACCGAGGCCACGGCGATTGATCGGTTTCTGGCGGCAGCTTCCGCGACATGAGCAGTGGAATGGCTGATCTGGCCATCGTGATCGCGCAGGAGCGCGAGGGCGATGCGCCCGCAATCCACGGGCTGGAGGAACGCGCCTTCGGTCCGGGCCGCTATGCCCGCACGGCTTTCCGGCTGCGGGAAGGCAACCCGCATGATTGCAGCCTGTCCTTCGTGGCCCGGGTCAGCACACTGGTGGTCGGCTCGATCCGCCTCACGCGCATCCATGTTGGCACAAGCCCGGCCCTCCTGCTGGGACCACTGACGGTCGATCCCGCCTTTCGCTCCAAGGGCATCGGCCGGATGCTGATCGAGGCAGCGCTTGCGGCGGCCAGGACGAGGGGCCATGCCCTGATTCTGTTGGTCGGCGATGAGGCGTATTACGCCAGAGTTGGCTTCCGGAGGGCCTCACCCCAAAAGATCATGATGCCCGGTCCGGTGGACCCGGCGCGCGTGCTGGTTCTGGAACTCGTGGAAGGGGCAATCGAGGCAGCGTCTGGCCGGGTATCGGCTTGAGCTCCACAACCATTGAACACCCTTGATCCCATGAAAAAGGCCCCGTTTCCGGAGCCTTCTTCAGTCGAGGATGAACCCGGCGCTTAGCGGAAGCGGACCTTGTCCTTGATCGCGGCTTCGGCGTTGGCAGGCACCACGTTCTTGGCCACGAAATCAGCCCAGTCCTTGTAGGGGCGCTTCGCAATGATGTCAGCGGCGCGCTTGTCACCGATCTGTGGCAGCTTGTCGAGATCGGACGCGCTGGCCGTGTTGAGGTTGACGAGCGTGCCCTGGGCGGCAGGACGCTGCGCAGGCTGGGCGGCTGCAGGAGCCGTCGTGGCAGGCGTCGCGGCGCGCGGCGCGGCAGGTGCTGCCGGAGCAGTGGGTGCCGCAGGAGTCGTCGGCGTTGTCTGGCCGGGTCGCAGCGGGTTGGTGGTGGTGGGCTGTTGCGCGGTCTGCGCGAAAGCGGTGGAAGCGGCAGCGGTGAAGAGTGCGGCTGCGATGATCGACTTGACTGACATGGGGGTTCCCCTGCTGATTGAACCTTGATTGTATCCGACGCAATTCAGGTTCGAAATTGCGCCAGAATCGGCACCGAACTTTGCGACACCTGCTTGTTTCCTGCAAGTGCGTCCAAGTGATGACGACGGTTTGTTCATAGCCGGATGGA
>JANNFV010000357.1:0-2019 GCA_031380285.1 Hyphomicrobiales bacterium
GCATCGATCGTCACCTCGCTCGAAGGCAACAAGATGGCCAAGAAGGGCCGCGCCGGTGCCGCACTCGCCACCGCCGCCATCGGCTCCTTCGTGGCGGGCACCATCGGCACCATCGGCATCACCTTCCTGGCCGAGCCGGTGGTGAATCTCGCCCTGATGTTCGGCCCAGCGGATTATTTTGCCCTGATGGTGCTGTCCTTTGTCACCGTCTCGGCGGTGCTGGGGTCGTCCGCGGTGCGCGGCCTGACGGCCCTCGCCATCGGCATCTTCCTGGGCATGATCGGCATCGATAACCAGACCGGGCAGGCGCGCTTCACCTTCGGCGTCACCGAACTGTTCGATGGCATCAACGTCATCGTGGTGGCTGTCGGCCTCTTCGCCGTGGGCGAGACGCTGTATCTGGCGTTCCAGAAATCCTCCAAGACCCAGAGCGACGCGGTGCTGGAGGTCAAGGATTCGCTGTGGATGTCGAAAGAGGACTGGGCGCGGTCCTGGAAGCCCTGGATACGCGGCGCGTTCATCGGCTTCCCCATTGGCGCGATGCCGGCGGGCGGTGCTGAAATCCCGACATTTCTGTCCTATTACACCGAAAAGAAGCTGACCAAGTACCCCGAGGAATTCGGCCATGGCGCCATCGAGGGCGTGGCCGGGCCTGAGGCGGCCAATAACGCTTCCGCAGCCGGCGTGCTGGTGCCCATGCTGGCGCTGGGCCTGCCGACCTCGGCGACCGCTGCGATCATGCTGTCGGCGTTCCAGAGCTACAACATCAATCCCGGGCCGCAGCTCTTCGCCACCAAGCCCGAGCTTGTCTGGGGCCTCATCGCCTCGCTCTACATCGGCAATGTGATGCTGCTGGTCCTCAACCTGCCGCTGGTCGGCCTGTGGGTGAAGATCCTGCGCATTCCCACGCCGCTGCTCTATGGCGGCATCCTGGTCTTCGCCACCATCGGCACCTATGGCATCAGCCGATCCGTGGTGGACCTGCTGCTGCTCTATGCGATGGGTGTGATGGGCTTCTTCATGCGCCGCTACGACTTTCCCACCGCGCCGGTGATCATCGGCATGATCCTGGGGCCGCTGGCGGAGCAGAATTTCCGCCAGGCCATGACCATCAGCCAGGGCGACATGATGACGTTCCTGACCAAGCCGATCTCGGCGAGCCTGCTGGCGTTGGCTGTGCTGGCGCTACTGGGGCCGAAGCTGTGGGGGATGATGCGGAAGGCGTGACTTGAGTTATGGTCATAACATGACTATAAATAGCTCATGGGCAAGCACAGCGTCGCCGAGGCCAAGAGCCATCTCTCCAGTTTGATCGACCGTGCGCTGTCTGGCGACGAGGTGATCATCACGCGGCACGGTACGCCGGTTGTGGAGATCCGCCCTGTTGTGAAGGCAGGACGTGTTGTTACCAAAGAAGCAATTGACTGGCTCATTGCCAATCGGGTTACACCGGAGCGTCCGGCAAGGCTGAACGCCGCAGAATTAATCCGGCAGATGCGGGACGAAGACTGGCGGTGAATATCCCCACCGATAGCCTTTATCTCGATGCCAGCGCCTTTGTTCCGTTGCATGTTGACGATGCGCTGAGCGGTCGTGCCACAGCTTTGATCAGTTCATGGATACGCCAGGTCGTCGTGAGTGATGTTACGGTGGCAGAGTTCTCGTCTGTCGTTGCACGACGCTTTCGCACGCTTGAACTGACGAAAGCTCAGGCTGTGAAATGCCTCGGCAATGGCGATGTCTGGGTCAGCCGGTATGCCAATGCTGTCGAAATGACCGGGCATGACCTGAAGCAAGCGATCACCTGGATTCAGAGCCTTGAATTGCCGCTGCGAACGCCGGATGCCCTTCATCTGGCCATCGCAATGCGTCTGGGGGCAAGGTTGATGACGTTTGACAAGCAAATGGTGCAATCGGCCGCAAGCCTGGGTATCGAGGTTTTGACCTCGGATTGATCACGCCGCATCCGCCCGCAATCTGCTCCCCCGCAGCACCCCCGATGCCTCGAGGCTTGGATAG
>JANNFV010000409.1:0-2299 GCA_031380285.1 Hyphomicrobiales bacterium
CAAGTGGTATCCCCCTCGGGCACGTGTCCGGCACCCATCAATCGCTCGTCACTCAAACGTTATTTTACGCAAGCGCCCCCCATCTTCATTCTCTCCCCATGCTCGGCCTTTTGGAGCGAATCGAAATATGCGGGAGGTAACAATGCAGAAAATCGGAATGGCCCTGGCAGCGGCGATTGTCGCAACAGGCAGCATCGGCGCGGCAAACGCCCAGACCGCCGATCCACAACCGATCGTCGACACGATGTTCACGCTGGCGGGCAAGCCAAAGAACCGACCGAGCGGCGCCAAGGGACAGTGTTTCACGGGAAGCTTCGAACCTGCGGCCGGTGCGAAAAACCTCTCCAAGGCATCCATCTTCACCAAGACCTCACCTGTTGTGGCGCGCTTCTCCGTCGGCGGAGGCAACGCCAAGGTCACTGACGGCGCGAGAGGGCCAAACCGTGGCTTCTCCTTCCGCATTGACGGGGGCGGCGCAGGCCAGACCGAGTTCGTGATGATCAACGCACCCATCAATTTCGTGAAAACGCCCGCACAGATGCTGGCCTTCCTGCAGGTCCGCCTGCCGGGTGCGGATGGCAAGCCGGATGCCGACAAGATCAAGGCCTTCACCGATGCCAACCCGGAAACGACCTTGCAGGCCAAGTATCTCGCCAGCAAGCCGATCCCCGGTTCATGGGTCGGCGTCAGTTACTGGGGCGTTCATGCCTACACGCTCAGCAATGCAGCCGGAGCCAACCAGGTCATCAAGTTCAGGATGGTGCCGACAGGTGGTGAGGTGAACCTCACCGATGACGAGGCCAAGGCGAAGCCTGCGGACTATCTCGTCCAGGACATGACCGAACGCCTTGCGACGGCGAAGCCCGCGAGCTTCGACATGATGGCAATCATGGGCCGGGCGGGCGACAAGACCGACAATGCCACGCAATTGTGGGACGGCGAGGAGACGCGGCCCATGGTCAAGCTTGGCACGCTGAAGATTGCGGCACTCGAAAAGAACGCGACCTGCGACGATACAATCTTTGCGCCGACCAACCTTGCCGATGGTATCGCCGGGCCGAAGGATGATCCCCTGTTCGAGATCCGCACCCCGGCTTACGCTGTTTCGATCACCAATCGGAGCAACTGAGCGACACGGATGAAACAGGCCCGTCGCGCACAACAGCGGCGGGCCTTTTAGTAAAAGTGTGATGAAGTTCGAAGGCGGCAGCAGCTTGTAATCTTGGCTGGGCTTGCCCCGTCCATCCGCGTCTCTTTGAAAAACAGAGAACGTTCTCAAGTATCCACATTTTTTCGCGTCACACGGACGTGGATGGCCGCATCAGGCGCGGCCATGACGTGTTTTGTCCATCAACACCACGGTCTTGGCCAGCAATGGGAGGAACTGGTAGCAGGAGGCGGATTTGAACCGCCGACCTCCGGGTTATGAATCCGGCGCTCTCACCAACTGAGCTACCCTGCCAAAGAAAAAGGGGGCGTGTTCACACCCCTTTTTCAACCTTGCGCGATATGCGGGAAAGACCGCTTCCTGTCAAGAAAGCCGGCCTCGACCTCAGGCGACAGTATCAGTGGCGATGGGAGGGCGGGGTGCGCCGGGCGCTCCACGTCCGCCAGCACGCGGCGGGAACTTGGGCTTCAGCTTCGGCGCGGCAATCAGGCCCTCGCGAATCATCTGCTTGCGGGCTGCCTTGCGGTTGCGGCGAATGGCTTCCGCCTTCTCGCGCGCTCTCTTTTCCGACGGCTTTTCATAGGCCTTGCGCTGGCGCAATTCCCGGAAGATGCCTTCCCGCTGCATCTTCTTCTTCAGGACCCGCATGGCCTGTTCGATGTTGTTGTCGCGCACGAGCACTTGCATGAGCTCTGGTCTCCTGAATGGGTTGTGAGCAAGCCGTCAAGCGGACGGCGTCTCGTCGGATTTCATGCGCCAAAGCGCAAAGCCATCGGCCTTGAGAGCGGCTTCGGCGGCGGCCCTTGACAGGCCGTGGGGAAGGCTGCGTCCCGGTGGAATGCTGCCAATCAGCGTCCAGGGAGCAAACTTGGGCGGAAGGGCCTCGCCATCATCGGTTGAAGCGAAGGCACTCAACGTGGCCTGCTTGCCGGAGCGAAACACGAAAATCATCATGCCGATGGGACGGGGCGATCCGCCTGCGCGATTGGACCAACGCATCTCAGCGGCGCCTGACGAAAGGTCGGTTCGCCGCACCGGGCGGCGGGCCTGAATCGCCCTTGTGGCGGAACACAAGCCGACCCTTGTCGAGGTCATAGGGGGTGACTTCCACAGTCACGCGATCACCAACCA
>JANNFV010000420.1:0-2246 GCA_031380285.1 Hyphomicrobiales bacterium
TGATGCGAAGACACCGCGCGTCGCGGGGTTTTCGGCCCACAGCGAGACCGAGACCGTCTGTCCGGTGAGGCGGACATGGGCATGCACCGCACCCAGCACGTCGGCATCGATGGCGAAGCGCACGCCCCAGACATCGACGGCCTGGCCGGCCTCCCGGCTGCGGCGCTTCTCCCGCTCGATACGGAAGCCGACCATGGCGGTGTGCTGGCCAAAGGCGAGCGGAATTTCAAGGTTGAGCTGCTGTGGACGCGCGGATTCCGGTCCGGTCTGGCGCTGGTCCGGCAGGGAAGCGATCTGATGCAGCTTCAGACGCTCCACCGCGTGGTCCGTTTCGATCGCAAGGGTCGCCGCGATGGTCCGGGAGTCTGCTTCGGTCGCCAGCGTCGGCGTGACGGCTTTCTGCGCCACGACAGCACCATCGCGACGGGGCGGCTCGGCATCGGAAGGCAAGGCGGGAGGAGCAACCGCTCCCCGCAGAGCCTCCCGCAGCGCCGTGAGCAGCGCCTTGGCGTCCAGCGGCGCAGGCTCGCCACGGGCCAGGCTGGTCTCCTGCAGGACACCCGAGCGGGCGATGGCCTGCTTGAGATCACCCGCGAGGATCGGCTTCTCGGCATCGAGACGGCTGGCGAGCAGCGCCTGCGCAAGCACGGCGACCGGGCGCGGCAAGGTGGTGTCATTGCGCGCCGCAAGCGCGGCCAGGTCAGCGTAGAGCGGGGCCGCGCTGCCCTGTCGGGCGGCGGCCTCGGCTGCGGCGCGGGAGACGGCCTGCGCTGCCGGATCGGGTGTGGAAAGTGATGTGACCTTGCCCTGCGGGACCGTCTCGCCTGGTACGATGGATGTCACGGTGCTTGCGGAGATCGTGGGCGGGGTATCGAGCGCGACAAAGGCCAGGCGTGGCGTCGTGCCTGCTGTTTCAACCTTCAACTGGAGCACGGCTCCGGCCTGACGGGCGGCTTCCGGAAGCGGGGCGCCGCGCAGGTTGGCCTCAATCACCTGGCCATTCAATTGCCCCCTGGCGGATGGCCCCGTGAGTTGCAGCGTGAGATTGCCATCCGGCTTGACGGCGAGAACACGCGCGGTGAACACATCGCCTGCCGCGAAGCTCGCAAGCGCGGCTGGGGTCGCCGCCTGACCCGCCATGGCCACAGGTTTGCCCAGCGCTTCGATCAGGACGCCGAGCATCTGCTGTTTCAGGGCCGCGCCAATCTCCATGCGGAAAGACGATGCGGCGCGAGCCTTAACAAACCGGAAAGACTGCGCTCAGGTTCAGACGGCCTTCGCGGCGTTGACCTTGTCCTGCGTGAAGCCCGCAGCGCTCGCGTAGCCGCGCACGATGGCTTGGCGCTGTGCGTGGGTGAGCACCGCATCGATGCTGTCGAAACCATCGGGTGCCAGGCTTTCCACGGCATCGATCACGCCTTCAGGGCCGCCTTTGCGGTTCATGCGCACGATCTGCGCCGTGGCTGGCAGGCGTTCGCGCTCATAGCTGGCGAGGGCCGCCTGGGGAGAGTCGGCGGAAACCAGCAGGTCAGCCAGGCAGCGCGCATCCAGGATGGCCTGCGACGCTCCGTTGGAGCCGACCGGATACATCGGATGCGCCGCATCGCCCAGCAGCGTCACGCGGCCATGGGTCCAGCGCGGCAGGGGATCGCGGTCGCACATCGGATATTCCCAGAATTCGGGAGTGGCCATGATCAGCGCCTTCACATCGACCTCGCCGATCTGAAACTTCTGCACATGCGGCATCAGGTCTTCGAGCCTGCCCCGACGGGACCAGTCCTCGCGCCGTGGCGGTGGCGCGGCACCATCGCCCAGCTTGACCGCAATGGCCCAGTTGGTGAGGGGTGTCTCGGGCCGCTGCCCCTCCGCGATGGGATAGATGACGGCCTTGGCGGCCATGCCTCCCGCGATGATCATCGAGCGACCATCCATGAAGCGCGGCCAGTCCGTGGCCCCGCGCCAGAGCATGATGCCATTCCAGGATGGCGGCCCTTCCTGTGGAAACAGCATGGAGCGGATCGTGCTGTGGATGCCATCGGCCCCGATCAGCACGTCGCCAGTCGCGGTTTTCACATGGCTGCCGTCACGATCGAAAAAGTGGGCACGCACGCCTGCTTCGTCCTGCGTGAAGCTGCCCAGCCTGCATCCCGCATGGATGTGGCTTTCACCGAGTTCGGCCTGCACGGCGCGATGGATCACGGATTGCAAACGCCCCCTGTGGATCGAGAACTGCGGCACCTCGAAAC
>JANNFV010000430.1:0-2608 GCA_031380285.1 Hyphomicrobiales bacterium
GCGGCATGAAATAGGTGTCGATGGAGATGGACGGGTCCATGGCAATGCCGAAGCCCGAGGCACCCATGCCAACGCGGCTCATGCTTTCGACGCCGCCGCCGATCACCATGTCCTTCTGGCCCGACATGATCTGCGCTGCCGCAAGGTTCACGGCATCGAGGCCGGAGGCGCAGAAACGGTTGATCTGCACGCCCGGCACCGTCTTGCCGTAGCCCGCCTTGAGGGCGCAGGTGCGGGCGATATCAGCTCCCGCCTCACCGACGGGATCGACGCAGCCGTAGACCACGTCCTCGACAAGCGTGACATCAAGGTTGTTACGCTCCTTCAGGGCGCGCAGCGGCTGTGTGCCCAGTTCAATGGCGGTCACCTCGTGCAGGGAGCCATCGGCCTTGCCCTTGCCTCGCGGCGTGCGGACGTGATCGTAGATGAAGGCGTCGGTCATGGTTTCCTCCCGCGGTTTCAGGCCGCTTCAACCTGTATCGTTATCTTGCGCCCGATGGCCTTGAACGCGGCCTCGAGCGTGTCGAGCTTGGTGTTGTGGCCAACCGCGAGAATGCGGCGGGCTTCTTTCTCGTCGACACCGAGGCGGGCGGCGAGTTCTGTCTTGGTCAGCTTCGCTTTCGCCATTTCGAGGCAGAGAGCCAGCTTGCTGGAATCGAGCGCAGAAAGTTCGACGACGACCTGATCCTCCGTTGGCATCGATCGTGGCGGCAGTGTCGCATGTTGCCAGATGTAGCTTTCAAGCATGATGCCTAGCCCGTCCTGGGCCATCTCGTAGGCTTCCTTGTGCGTCGAACCATATGTCACCGCGCCTGCAACGTCTGGAAATTCGACGATGAAACCGCCTTCCTCCTCATCTGGAGTAAATTCAGCGGGATAGTTGAACGACCACATATTGATCACTCCTTGATACCAAGCTGCTTCAGGATAATCCGCCGCAGCTGACGCGGGACTTTGTGCGGGATGATCGTCTCCATGTCGCCGAGCCTCACACCCATGTGGCTGCCTTTGCCACGCTTGGACTCGATGACGAGAAGTAGTCCTCGCTTTCGGGCCAGCATTCGCAGCTCCCTCAGCAGGTCATCGCGATCTCCCATTCGCAGCTCCAGTATATCGGACAAATATGTCCGATGCAATCACTCTCAAAACGCCTCCGCCGGAAGCGCCATCATCGCATCTGCCCCCGTCGTGATCCGGGCCAGATGCGCGCCCGTTTCCGGCAGCATGCGCTCCATGTAGAACCGCGCCGTGACGAGCTTGTGATTCATGCGCTCGGTCGAGCCGTTTGCACCTGCCTTCAGCTTGTCCTGCGCCGTCTTGGCGATCATCGCCCACATGTAACCAAGCGCGACGAGGCCGAAGCAGTGCATGTAGTCATGCGCACCGGCACCGGCGTTGTCCGGTTTCGCCATGGCATTCTGCATGAACCACATCGTGGCCTGCTGGAGATGGCCGAGTGACACCTGGAGTGGCTTCAGCAGCGGCTTCAGGGTTTCATCAGCCTCGTTCTCCTTGATGAAGCCGCCGACCTCGTTGAAGAAGGCCATCACGGCCCGGCCGCCATCCTTGCCGAGCTTGCGGCCCACCAGGTCCATGGCCTGCACGCCGTTGGCGCCCTCGTAGATCATGGCGATGCGGGCATCACGAACAAACTGGCTCATGCCCCATTCCTCGACATAACCATGCCCGCCGTACATCTGCTGGGCCTTCACGGCATTGTCGAAGCCGACATCGGTGAGCACGCCCTTGAGGATCGGCGTCATCAGGCCGAGGCAATCATCGGCCTCCTGCTTGGCTTTCGCATCCTCGGAGCGGTGCGCGACATCCGACTTGATGGCGTTCCACAGCACGAAAGCCCTGGCAGCCTCGTTGAAGGCACGCATGGTCATCAGGTTGCGGCGCACATCGGGGTGGACAATGATCGGATCCGCCGCCTTGTCCGGTGATTTCGCGCCGGTGAGCGAGCGACCCTGGATTCGGTCCTTCGCGTAAACGACGGCGTTCTGGTAGGCGACATCGGACTGGGCGAGGCCCTGGATCGCGACGCCCAAACGCGCTTCGTTCATCATGACGAACATGGCGTTGAGGCCCTTGTTCTCGGCCCCCACCAACCAGCCCTTCGCGCCATCGTAGTTCATCACGCAGGTCGAATTGCCGTGGATACCCATCTTGTGCTCGATCGAGCCGCAGGCCACGCCATTGCGCGCACCCAGCGAGCCATCAGCATTGACCAGGAATTTCGGCACGACGAAGAGCGAGATGCCCTTGGTGCCCAGCGGCGCGCCCTCGATGCGGGCGATGACGAGATGCACGATGTTCTCCGCCATGTCGTGCTCGCCGGCAGAGATGAAGATCTTGGTGCCGGAGATGGCATAGCTGCCATCGCCATTGGGCACAGCCTTGGTCTTGAGCAGGCCGAGATCCGTGCCGCAATGTGGCTCGGTCAGGTTCATGGTGCCGGTCCAGTCGCCGGTGACCATGCGCGGCAGGTACATCTGCTTCTGCTCTTCCGAGCCATGCACAAGCATTGCCGCCATCGCGCCCATGGTGAGGCCGGGATACATGGCGAGCGCCATGTTCGAGGCCGAAGCGAACTCGTTCATTACTG
>JANNFV010000476.1:0-3102 GCA_031380285.1 Hyphomicrobiales bacterium
CGCCATCGCGGAAACCGACCGCAGGCGCGAGAAGCAGGTGGCCTACAACACCGCCAACGGCATCACGCCGGAAAGCGTCAAGCGCGACATCTTCGACATCATGAACTCGGCCTATGAGCGCGACCGGGTGACGGTGGATGCCGGGATCGCGGGCGAAAACAACGACGCCGCGACCGTCGGCCACAATTTCGAGGCGGTGGTGTCCGATCTCGAGAAGCGGATGCGCGAATCCGCCGCCAACCTCGACTTCGAAGATGCAGCGCGGCTGCGCGACGAGCTGAAGCGCCTGCGCGAGACAAGTTTGGCGGTGTTCGAGGACAGCGGCATCCGGCAATCAGCCGTGAAGGCCAAGGCAGGCGGGTTCTCGACGGCGGGCAAGGCGGGAAGTCCGAAGGGACGATGGAAGAAGCGCTGACCCTTTCCCTCCTTCTCCCGCCCTGCTAAAGCGCCTGCCAGTGCAAGGAAAAGCCCGGCCATGCGGACAGCGACCGTGAAACGCGACACTGCGGAGACGCAGATTGCGCTCGCCATCAACCTGGATGGAACGGGCAAGGCCGAGATCGCCACCGGCATCGGCTTCCTCGACCACATGCTGACGCTGCTGGCCCGCCACTCGCTGATCGACATGACCATCACCGCCAAGGGTGATCTGGAGGTCGATGACCACCACACGGCGGAAGATGTCGGCATCGCGCTGGGCCAGGCTTTCCGCGAGGCGCTGGGCGACAAGAAGGGCATCACGCGCTATGCCGATTGCCTGATGCCGATGGATGAAACACTGACGCGCGTTGCCGTCGATATCTCCGGGCGGCCCTTCCTGGTGTTCCGCACCGCCTTCCCCACGCAGACGATCGGCACCTTCGATTCCGAGCTGGTGCGCGAGTGGTTCCAGGCTTTCACCATGAATGCCGGGCTGACATTGCATGTCGAGACGCTGTATGGCGCGAACAGCCATCATATTGCCGAAAGTTGCTTCAAGGGTCTGGCGCGGGTGTTGCGCCAGTCGGTTTCTGTCGATCCCCGCATGAAGGACCGCGTGCCTTCCACCAAGGGGACATTGTCGACGTAATGGCGATCTATACCGTTCACCTCCCGCCCGATGCCACCACAGCTGACGCCGTGGCGGAGAAAGCCGTGTTCGTGAAGGAGGGCTTCGCCCTGTTCGGTTTTGCATTCACAGGCCTGTGGCTGCTGGTCCAGCGCCTGTGGCTGGAAGCGGTCGGATACGCTGTCGTCTTCGCACTGGTCTCGCTTGCGTTCTGGCAGCTTGGCCTGCCGCGTCTCGCTTTTGGCGGCATCACGGCCTTGATGGCCTTGCTCGTCGGCCTCGAGGGGCATGAGTGGATGCGGCGCAGGTTCACCCGGCTCGGTTGGGCCCATGCCGCGACGGTCAGCGGTCCCTCGCTGGAGGAATGCGAGCGGCGGTTCTTCAAGGACTGGACAGCAGCGCAGGGCCTGAAAAATCCTACAGTCCAGCGTGGCGTTGAGCCGGCTTCGGCCATGCCAACACCACCTTCCGCAGGCGTGCTTGGCATCTTCCCGACGGCCAGGAGCCGGGCGTGAGGCCAATGTGAGGCAAGCGTGAGAGTTGCGCTGATCGACTACGGCGCGGGCAATCTGCATTCCGCTGGCAAGGCGCTGGAGCGTGCGCTGACGGATGCCGGGATCGCGGGCAGCGTTACCATCACGGATGACGCGAAGATTGTGGCTGTGGCCGACCGCATCGTGCTGCCTGGCGATGGTGCCTATGCCGATTGCATGACGCACCTCCAGGCCGCTCCTGATATGGTCGGTACGCTGGAGCAGCGCGTGCGGCGTGACGGCGTGCCGTTCCTGGGCATCTGCGTGGGCATGCAGTTGCTGGCGACGCAGGGCACGGAATATGGCGTGACCCGGGGGCTGGGCTGGCTGCCCGGTTCCGTGGACCGCATCCGGCCTGCCGATCCCGCCCTCAAGGTGCCCCATATGGGCTGGAACACGCTTGATGAGCACAAGCCCCACGCGCTCACCAAGGGCCTTGTGTTGGGCGAGAACGGCCTGCATGCCTATTTCCTGCACGCCTATCACCTGATGGCGGACAACGAGAACGACGTGATTGCCCGCGCCCGATACGGAGCGCCGGTGACGGCCATCGTGGCGCGGGACAACATCGCGGGGGCACAGTTCCACCCGGAGAAGAGCCAGAGGCTCGGACTGGCACTGCTGGCGAATTTTCTCAGGTGGCGGCCGTGATCCTTTATCCCGCCATCGATCTCAAGGAAGGCCGCTGTGTCCGCCTGCGCCAGGGCGACATGGCGCAGGCCACCGTCTTCAACAACGATCCCGCAGCCCAGGCCGCAAGCTTCGAGGCGGATGGGTTTTCGTGGCTGCATGTCGTCGATCTCGACGGGGCCTTCGCTGGCAAGCCGATGAATGGCGCGGCGGTGGATGCCATCCTCGCCCGCGTGCGCTTCCCCTTGCAGCTCGGTGGCGGCATCCGTGACATGGCGACGGTGGAGGGCTGGCTCGCCAAGGGCATCGCCCGCGTCATCATCGGCACGGCGGCGGTGCGCGATCCGGAGTTCGTGAAACGGGCGGCCAGAGCCTTTCCCGGCAAGGTCGCCGTCGGCATCGATGCGCGGGACGGCATGGTGGCGGTGGAAGGCTGGGCCGAGACATCATCGCTCTCCGCGCTGGCGCTTGGCCGCCGCTTCGAGGATGCAGGCGTCGCTGCCATCATCTACACCGACATTGCGCGCGACGGCATGTTGCAGGGGCTGGATATGACCGGCACGCGGGCCTTGGCCGAGGCGCTGTCGATCCCGGTGATCGCATCGGGCGGGCTGGCCTCGATTGACGACGTGAGGGCGCTGTTGCGGCCGGAGAACCGCAGGATCGCCGGTGCGATCACGGGGCGGGCGCTGTATGATGGCAGGCTGGATGCGCGGGAAGCGCTGGCTGTGATCAGCGGTGATATTCCCGCGGGTTGAAGGTTCGGACGCCAAAGGCCAAAAAATCTCTTGTATTGCGGGTTGCGATGGTCACGCCATGCCTGAGCGCCGTTGCCGCGATCAATGAATCGCCCGTCATGTTTGAGTTTGGCAGAGCCATGTTGGCGTGAAT
>JANNFV010000488.1:0-2268 GCA_031380285.1 Hyphomicrobiales bacterium
GAAAAGTTCGTCCGACAGATGCCCGGCCGCCTCTCCGGCCAGACCGTCGATGTCGACGGCCGCCGCGGCTGGGTGCTGACGCTCTCCACCCGCGAGCAGCACATCCGCCGCGACAAGGCGACGAGCAACATCTGCACCAACTCGGGCCTGTGCTGCCTTGCCTTCACCATTCACATGACCCTGCTGGGCCAGAAGGGCCTGAAGCAGCTGGCCGAGATCAACCACGCCAACGCCGTTGTTCTCGCCGACATGCTGGACGGCGTGAAAGGCGTGAAGGTGCTGAACGAGACGTTCTTCAACGAGTTTACAATCAGGCTGAAAAGCGATGCAGCGGCTGTTGTCGAGAAGATGGCTAAAAAGGGCGTGCTCGCGGGCGTGCCAGTGTCGCGATTGCTGCCGGGCGATAAGAGCGTCGCGAACCTGCTGATTGTCGCGAATACGGAAGTGAACACGGATGCGGATCGCGCCGCCTTCGTGAAGGCGCTGAAGGCGTCGATCTGATGTCACCAGTTCAATTTTCATATGGTGGGCTAAAATTGGTTCTTGCTGTCAACACAATGGCTAGAAGTAGTCTTTCTCCGAAAGATCGATTGGCGCACGTCTGGGATGAGTACATATCCGTCCTTTCGAATGATGACATGCCAGACGATGATTTTATTGATTTGAAGAAAATAGCCAACAAGATTGATAAAAATAAATACAAAACTGATCGCGAAGCTATTTCCGCACTAAGTCCCACCGAAATTGATGGAATCATCTCCGACATCACTGCAATTGCATTCCGAGTCGAGGCTGCAAATATCATACGGCAACAAGAGAGAATTGACTGAAATGCTGAACAATCAAGGCCGTCCCACCACACCCAACGCCGCCAACACCAATGCGCGGCACACCTTCACCGGCAACAAGGCGCTGATGGTGGAAGAAGCGCTGTCCTTCGAGACAGGACGCTACGACCTCACGGGCGTCGATCTGCCCGCGCCGAAGAAGGTGAAATCCCGGCTCGGCAAGCTCAAGCGCAAATCCGAAATCGGCATCCCGGCGCTGTCAGAACCTGAAACGATGCGGCATTTCGTGCGGCTCAGCCAGAAGAACTTCGGCATCGACACCGGCCTGTTCTCGCTGGGTTCCTGCACCATGAAGCACAACCCGCGGCTGAACGAGCGCATGGCGCGCCTGCCCGGCTTCGCGGATATCCACCCGCTGCAGCCGACATCCACCGTGCCGGGCGCGCTGGAACTGATCGATCTGCTCGCGCATTGGCTGAAGACGCTGACCGGCATGGGCGCGGTCGCCATGTCGCCCAAGGCCGGCGCACACGGCGAACTCTGCGGCATGATGGCGATCAAGGCGGCCATCGCGGCCAAGGGCGAAGGCGCCACACGCAACGTCGTGCTCGTGCCGATCTCGGCCCACGGCACCAACCCGGCGACGGCGGCACTCATCGGCTTCACCGTCAAGGAAATCCCGGCGGATGACGACGGCACCGTGCATGTCGACGAGGTGAAAAAGCTGCTCGGGCCGGACGTGGCGGCCATCATGCTGACCAACCCCAACACCTGCGGCATCTTCGAAAAGCAGATCATCGAGATCGCCAAAGCAATGCACGACGCGGGCGCGTATTTCTATTGCGACGGCGCGAACTACAACGCCATCGCGGGCAAGGTGCGCCCGGGCGATCTTGGCATCGATGCCATGCACATCAACCTGCACAAGACCTTCTCGACGCCCCACGGCGGCGGTGGCCCGGGTTCGGGTCCGGTGGTGCTGTCGGAGCGGCTGGCCCCCTATGCGCCGGTTCCCTTCGTGCGCATGGTGGGCAAGAAGGCCGTGCTGGTGGAAGATGCCCGCAAGGCTGGCAAGGGCAAAGACGGCAAAAAACTTCAGCCCTTTGGCCGCATGACGGCGTTTCAGGGCCAGATGGGGATGTTCGTGCGGGCGTTGGCCTACATGCTCAGCCACGGCGCGGATGGCATCCGGCAGGCCTCGGAAGATGCCGTGCTCAACGCCAATTACATCAAGGCGGGCCTGAAGGATCTGCTATCGCTGCCCTTCGGCGATCAGCCCTGCATGCACGAGGCATTGTTCGATGACGCCTGGCTCAAGGACACCGGCATCACCACGCTCGATTTCGCCAAGGCGATGATCGACGAGGGCTATCATCCCATGACGATGTATTTCCCGCTCGTCGTGCATGGCGCGATGCTGGTGGAGCCGACGGAAAGCGAAAGCAAGGCCTCGCTCGACCTCTTCATCGCAACGCTGCGG
>JANNFV010000490.1:0-7343 GCA_031380285.1 Hyphomicrobiales bacterium
CGCTTGTAAAATATCACAACACGATTATCGTTCGAGCAACGGCAAGCCAGTCAACGAGCTTGCCCCGGGAGGACATGCGCAATGATGCGCCCGCAGAGCCAGCTTCGGCAGGGTGAGCACGATCGGCCTGTCAAGGCACGGCGGAGCAACCTGTTCGACCTCGCCTATCAGCGGATCGAGGATCAGCTGGTCAGCTGCACGCTGGCTCCCGGGCGTTACCTGACGATGCAGGACCTGCAGGACGTGACGGGCCTTGGCCGCACGCCTGTCCACCATGCTGTCAACCGCCTCGCTGCCGATACGCTGATCCTGGTCCGGCCCCGCCACGGCTTGCAGATCGCGCCGATCAACCTGGCCCGCGAGCGTCTCTTGCTGAAGCTGCGGCGCGACATGGAGCGCTTCGTGGTGCGCCTCGCGACAGAGCGCGCGAGTACGCTACAGCGCCGTCAGCTATTTGAGATGGAACATCAGCTGCGCGACGGTCGCACCCAAATGACACTGCCATCATTCAACACGCTGGACCGTGATATCGACCGGCTGATCCTGGATGCCGCCAACGAGACGTTCCTCGCCCATACCCTGCGCCCGCTGCACACCCTGTTCCGGCGGATCGGCTATATTCACCACACCTGCATCCCAGGGAACGCCAAGCTGGACAGCACCATCGACCATCACCGCGCGGTGCTGAAGGCGATTGCCGACGGCAATGCCGTGCGGGCCGAAGCGGCGTCCGATGCCCTGATCGACTACGTCGACGGCATGTTCGACGAGATGGAAGATGCAATCGAACCGTCGCTGCTCGACAGCAGCCTCGACAGACCTGCCGGACACCGGATAGCGTCCGCAGCAACCCTCAATCCGGCCGTTCGAACCGGATTGCAACAATCAACCAGCCCATGAGGAGACGACCCATGAAACTGTTCCAGAAACTGCGCCTTGCGGGCCTTGCCCTGGCGCTTGGTGCCAGCGCACTGGCCGCTTCATCCGCATCCGCCACCGCCCAGACCGTGGCCGAGATCGTCAAGCGCGGCAAGGTGCGGGTCGGCGTGCTGATCGGCGCCCCGCCCTATGGCTCGGTCGATTCCCAGGGCAACGCCATCGGCTACGACATGGACGTGACCAACCTTGTCGCCAAGTATCTCAATGTCCCGGTCGAGGTGGTGCAACTCACGCCGCCCGCCCGCATTCCCGCGCTGGAAGCGGGCAAGGTCGATTTCCTGGTGTCGACGCTGGCTCCCACGCCGGAGCGCGCCAAGGCCGTGCTGTTCACCATCCCCTACAGCGCCTTCCAGACCGGCATCTATGCCAAGAAGGGCACGCCGATCAAAGTCTGGGCTGACCTCAAGGGCATGAAGGTGGGCGTCAACCGCGGCTCCAGCCTCGAGCATGAGTTCGTCAAGCGCGAGAAGGAGCTGAACCTGACCATCCTGCGCTTCGAGGATGACTCGACCGTCATGCAGGCGCTGTTCTCCGGCCAGGTCCAGGCCATCGCCGGTCCGGACGCCCAGGCCTTTGCCGCGATGAAGGCCAAGGGTGACACCGAAACGGAAGCCAAGTTCATGTTCGGCATGCAGCCCAATTCGATGGCACTGCGCAAGGATGCGACCGAACTGCACCAGTGGCTGAACAACACGATCTATTACATCAAGCAGAACGGCGAACTGAACGCGATCTCCGAAAAGTGGGTCGGTGGCCCTCTGCCGCAACTGCCGACGTTCTGATACTCTCGAAATCCGTCCTTGCGAGAAACAAAGAGACGAAGCAATCCAGAGACGCCCGCCAAGCAGACAAGATGCTGGTGTGTTTCTGGCAGCGTTGGCTGGATTGCTTCGTTTCGCTCGCAATGACGACCGCCTGACTCCTCCCGCGTTCAAGCTCACCAAACCATGAAGTTCAAATTCAATTTCGATCCCATCTGGCCCGAACTGGGGATGATCCTCGATGGGGCGCTGCTGACCATCGGCCTGTCCCTTGGTGCCATCGTGCTGGGCTCGATGCTGGCCGTGCTGCTGGTCGGGCTGAAAAACCTGGGCGGACGCTGGGTCGGTATCCTGGTTGATGCCTATGTCGAGCTGATGCGCAACACGCCGTTTCTCATCCAGCTCTTCATGATCTTCTTCGGCCTGCCGCTGCTGGGCATCCGCATGTCGGGCACCCAGGCCGGCCTGCTCGCCATGACCATGAATCTGGGGGCCTATGCGGCGGAGATCATCCGCGCAGGCGTCGAATCCACCCACAAATCGCAACTGGAGGCGGGCGTTTCGCTGGCCCTGACGCGTCTCCAGGTCTTCCGCTATGTCGTGCTGAGGCCCGCGCTCGCCAAGGTCTGGCCCGCGCTGACCAGCCAATTCGTGCTGATGATGCTGGCATCGAGCATCTGTTCCTTTATTTCCGTGACCGAACTGTCCGGCGCCGCTGCGATCATCGAGAGCCGCACCTTCCGCAGCTTCGAGACCTACATCATCGTGACGCTTGTTTATCTCGTCCTGGCGCTGGCGCTGAAGTCCTTTCTGCTGGCGCTGGGTCGGCGGCTGTTTCCCAATGCGTCGGGCATGGACCGGATCGAAGCCCGCGGGAGTGCCGTCTGATGACGACCTTCGGCTGGCCTGAAATGCTGTTCATTTTCCGCTCTGCCGGATGGACGCTGCTGCTGACGGTGGTCGCCTTCGGCATCGGCAGCTTGATCGGGGGAACGCTTGCCATCATGCGCCTGTCGCAAAGCCGCATTCTGCGGGCGCTGGCGTCGGGCTACATTCTCGTGATCCAGTCCATTCCCGTGCTCATGGTGCTGTTCATGAGCTATTATGGACTGTCACTGTTCGGCATCGAATTGCCATCCTTCTTCGCGGCGTCCGCATCACTCGCGATCTATGCCTCGGCCTATCTGGCGGAAATCTGGCGCGGCTCGATCCAGTCAGTGCCCTTCCAGCAATGGGAGGCGTCATCCTCGCTGGCGCTCAGCCGTGCCCAGCAATACCGCTACATCATCCTGCCGCAGGCAGTGCGCATTTCGCTACCACCCACCGTCGGCTTTCTCGTGCAACTCGTGAAGAACACGTCCATCGTCTCGGTCGTGGGCTTCGTGGAGCTGTCCCGCGCCGGAACGCTCGTCAACAACGCGACCTTCCTGCCCTTCCAGGTTTTCAGCGTTGTCGCGGCCATCTATTTCATGATCTGCTTTCCGCTCTCACGTCTCAGTCGACATCTCGAAAAGGTGATGAATGCCGGCCGTAACCATTGAAAACGTGCACAAGAGCTTCGGCGCGGTCGAGGTTCTGAAGGGTGTGTCGCTCAGCGTCGAGAAGGGCGAGGTCGTCGCCATCATCGGTCGCTCCGGCTCCGGCAAGAGCACGCTGCTGCGCTGCATCAACGGGCTGGAGGCGTGCCAGTCCGGCCGCATCGAGGTGGCAGGCCACGTGCTCGACCAGGACCAGAAGCACCTGCGGGAACTGCGCAAAGACGTGGGCATCGTGTTCCAGAGCTACAACCTGTTCCCCCATCTCAGCGTGGGCGAGAACATCATGCTGGCGCCCCGCCTCGCCAAGGGGCTGGGCGGACCGGAACTGCGGCGCATGGCCGAAGAGGTGCTGGCCAAGGTGGGGCTATCGGAAAAATTCGACGCCTATCCCGACAATCTCTCGGGCGGCCAGCAGCAGCGCGTCGCCATTGCCCGCAGCCTGGCGATGCAGCCCAAGGTCATGCTCTTTGACGAGGTGACCTCGGCGCTCGATCCGGAACTGACGGGCGAGGTGCTGATCGTGATGGAGGATCTGGCCAAGGCCGGCATGACCATGCTGCTCGTCACCCATGAGATGAACTTCGCCCGCAATGTCGCCGATGTCACGGTTTTCATGCACCAGGGCCGCATCTGGGAATCGGGTCCGTCCTCAGAGCTGTTCGCGACACCAAAGACACCGGAGCTCCAGGCGTTTCTCAGCGCGGGCGTCCACTGACTTCAGGGCCTGGCTTCAGGGCTTAGCAGGGCGTTTCTTGACGGAAACACGTCATGGCCGCGCTTGACGCGGCCATCCACGTTTATGGGCCGCAGGAAGACGTGGATGGACGGGTCAAGCCCGTCCAAGACGACGTGCCATTGTTTCGGTCAAAAACGTCATGCTCTTGGGCCAGTCGAGCGGCGCACCACGAGTTCGATCGGCAGACAGGTCGACAGTTCCGGCGCATCTCCCCGCAGGATCGACACCAGCTTGGCCGCCGCTTCCGCTCCGATGCGTGCTGTCGGCACATGCACCGTGCTGAGCGACGGCGAGACATGGGCCGACATGTCGAGATCGTCGATTCCCGCCACGGCCAGATCGCCCGGCACTGACAGGCCACGCGCTTGCGCCTCGACCATGCAGCCGATGGCGATGAGGTCGATGCCGCCGATCACGGCTGTGGGAGGCTCGGCCAGCGCCAGCAGTTCGGCGCAGCCCATGCGCCCGCCAGCCAGCGTTGTCGGTTGCTGGCATAAGAGCGAGGGCGGCAGGCTGAACCCTGCCGAGACAAGCGCCTGCCTGGCACCGGCCAGACGCGCCTTCTGACGGTCATTGAAGGTCAGGCTTCCGGTGATGATGCCGATGCGCCGATGTCCGAGGTCCAGCAGATGCCGCGCGGCCAATGCGCCAGCCTGCGCGTTGTCGACAACGACGGAGGGAAAACCGGATGCGGGACACCAGGTGAGCACGACCGGCAATCCGGTATCATCGAGGAGGGCAAGCGTTTCGGGTGCACGTTCGGCGCCGACCAGGACCAGACCATCGATGCCCCGCGCGATCAGGGTGCGGACAGCGTCGGCCTCTGCCGCCCGGTTGTAATCATGCGAGGCCACCAGCAGTTGATACCCTTCGGCGGCCAGCGTGGCCTGCATCGCTTGCAGGGCTTTCGCAAAGATCGTGTTGTCCAGCGTCGGCATGACGGCACCAATCGTCATGGACCGGCCGGACGCCAGGGCACGGGCCGCAGCGTCAGGCCGATAGCCCAGCCGCTCCGCCGCGAGGCGAACGCGGGCCAGGGTCTCCTGCGACAACAGGCCGGGCTGGCTGATGGCGCGTGATACCGTGGCAGGTGAAACGCCTGCATCGCGGGCCACATCGCTCAGGCGTACCTTGTCGCGCTTCATGGCTTTCCTGATGAAAGATTTTTCATAACGCTTTTTAGCGCAATCCGACATCCGCGCCAGTCCGGCACATGAAAAATCTTTCATGGCGGCGGGGAATTGACTCGCTGCCTTGTGCTATCGCACCTTGTCATGAAAGCGCTTGCAAAGACGATCAACCGCAGGGATCACGCACTTGAGTTTCGCGCCAAGCCGGAAGGTCGGGATCGGGCTTGCCACATTGGCGGCACTTGTCGGCCTGTGGTTCCTGCTGACGACCGTCACAGGCGCGATTACGGGCGGACGCTTCCCCTCCCCCGCCGAATTCTGGGCATCCCTCGTACAGATCAATTCACGTGGCTATGCTGGGGCGGCCCTGGCCAGCCATGCGCTCCACAGCCTCAAGCTCGTCGTCATGGGCTTCCTGGTCGCCATCGCCACTGGCGTCCCGCTCGGCCTCTGGATGGGCTGGAACCGGCGGGTCGAGGCCCTGATCAATCCCGTCTTCCTGATCATCCGGCCCATTCCACCTCTTGCCTGGATCCCCCTGGCGATCCTGTGGCTGGGATTGGGCGATGCAGCCAAGATCATGGTGATCTGGTTCTCGGCCTTCGTGCCATCGGTCATCAACGCCTTCACGGGTGTGAGGAACATCGACCGCCCGGTGATCGAGGCGGCGCGCATGCTGGGCACGCCGCGCTGGCGGCTGGTCCGCGAGGTGATTGCGCCCGCCGCATCTCCCATGATCTTCACCGGCCTGCGCCTGTCGTTGCAGGCGAGTTGGACCACGCTGGTGGCGGCCGAACTTGTCGGCGCGCTGGTCGGCGTGGGCTTCGTGCTCAACATGGCGCAGCAGGACATCTACCCCGGCATGATCCTTGTCGGCATGCTGACCGTCGGTATCCTGGGCTGGGCCACGACCTGGCTGCTCGGACAGGCGGAGCGCCGGGCGCTCGCCTGGAACATCGCGGCGAGGGACTGAGCCATGGACAGCCGTCCTCTCTCGCTGCGCGAAACGGTGATGCTGGGTGCCCTCGGCCTGCTGCTGTTCATCGGCCTGTGGACGGTGCTGACGGTCACGGGGATCGTGCCGCGCCAATTCCTGCCGACGCCGATGGATGTGACGTCGCGCTTTGTCCAACTGCTCACCTCTCCCTTCGCGGGGGCGACATTGCCCGCCCATCTCTGGGCCAGCTTCCAGCGCTATGCCTATGGCGTGCTGCTGGCCGCCTTCATCGGCGTGCCGCTTGGTCTTCTCATGGGCTGGTTCCGGCTGCTCGATGATATTGTCACGCCAATCTTCGACGGCCTGCGCTTCATCGCGCCCATTGCCTGGGTGCCCTTCGCCGCGCTGTGGTTCGGCACAGGTGTGGGCGGCCCGGTGATGATCATCTTCGCAGGCGCCTTTCCCCCTTGCCTGATCAATGCCTATCGCGGTGCCCGTTTCGTGGAGCCAAGGCTGATCGAGGCGGCGCGGATGCTGGGCACGGGGAACACCCGCATGATCATGGAAATTCTGCTGCCAGCCGCCGTGCCGTCCATCATCGCGGGCCTGCGCGTCTCTGCGGGTCTGGGCTGGCAATCGCTGGTCGGCGCGGAACTGATCGTGGCGAGATCGTGTCATCCGGTTCCCAGAACACCGATTCCATGATCGCTAGTTCGCCGGGAAGCTCGTCCACTTTCACCCACCGCACAATTCCCGGAGCATTTCCGCGGGCCGGCATCGCCGGCGGCGGCGTGACGGTGCCCGCAGTCTCGTTGCGGCTGCATCCGGCGATCAACATGGTCGCGACGAGGATGAGTAGAGTGCGATGAGTCATGTCTTCAATGTGCGACGATACTCTGCATCGTCAATTCCTGTTCTGGACAGTGATCGTTCGTCCCCGCCGGCCACAGGATTCCCGCCTTCGCGGGAATGACGGTTTGGCGAGCGGGGGACGTTATACTCTGCACGGGTTCGCATGAGATCCGTCGCGACGGACGAGCTCCAGCGATTTGGCGAGCGGTGCGGCGTCAGCCCACCGGTATTGGGCGATGGCTATCAAGAGAGTCGTACCGGCCAGCTCACGCAGGCCGCTCGCCAAGACATCTCACAACTGGCGGCACGAGTAGAATCAATCGTCGTCTCGACGGGACCGTCGAGGCACACTCCGAACTCACGGACCGGTCGGCAACTCCAGACACGCGGCTTCGGACGCATTGCGAACGTACAAGCGACCGCGGCACACGACCGCAAAAACGCCGCGCG
>JANNFV010000524.1:0-4726 GCA_031380285.1 Hyphomicrobiales bacterium
CATCTCGAACGGGTCGGGCTTTCGGCATTCCACGGCAGACGACCGGCGGAGCTTTCGGGCGGGCAGAGACAACGCGTCGCTCTCGCACGTGCGCTTGTCATCCGCCCTGCCCTTCTGCTGATGGATGAGCCGCTGTCCAACCTCGATGCGAAGCTGCGCGTGCAAGTCAGGGAAACCATTTCAGAGCTGCAACGCGAAGCCGGAATCACCACCGTTTTCGTCACCCATGACCAGGAAGAAGCGCTGGCCATGTCCGACAGGATCGGCCTGATGAAGCTGGGCAAACTGGAACAGGTCGGCTCACCCGCAGAGATCTATCGTCGCCCTGTATCGACCTACGTGGCGGATTTCGTGGGCGGAGCCAACATCCTGCCGGTGGAGCTGACCGCACCGCTTGATGCAGGCACGGCCAAGCCTCTTTCACTCGGAAGCCTCAGCATCACCGCGACAGTCCCGCGCCCTTTGGAGGCGGGCAAGGCCTTCGTCATCGCCAGGCCGGAAGACATTGCCATCGGTCCTTCACCATCAAGCCCCGCAAGGATCGCGGGCCGTCAATATCTCGGCGATCTCACGCTCTACAAGGTCACGTTCAGCGATGGCCTGTCCGTCTCCGTCGCGCAGCATGGGACAGCGCATGATCGCCATGCAGTCGGCCAGCAGGTTTCGCTCGCCTTCGACGCGGAAAAAACACTGGTGGTTGCGCAATGACCGGCACCCATACCCGATTTGACATCTGGTTCTGGCTGACCGCCGCGCTGCTGGCCGCGCTTGCGGTTTTCCTGCTCTACCCCATCCTCACCGTCCTCTCGACCAGCTTCATGCGCAAGGGCGGCGTCTCGGGCTGGGCGATCTTCTTCAGCGATCCCCAATACCTCAGCGCGCTCACCAACACGATCCTCCTCGGGCTGGCAGTGACGCTGTTTTCCGCGCTGATCGGCGTGCCGCTGGCCTATGTGGCAGCGCGTTACAGCTTTCCCGGCAAGACCCTGATCGCCATCCTGCCGCTGACGACACTGGTCGTGCCGGAGGTCATCGCCGCGCAGACCTGGCTGATGATGCTCGGCAACAACGGCTTGATCACGCGGTGGCTGGCGGATGTCGGCATCGCGCTGCCCTCGTTCTACGGCTGGTTCGGCCTGACCACGGTGATGACGTTCATCTACTACACCTATGTCTATATCGGCACGCTGGCCGCGATCCGGGGCTTTGACGGACAGCTGGAGGAAGCAGCACAAGGGCTTGGCACGACACCCATGCTGTCCCGCTGGAAGGTCATGGTGCCGGTCATCCTGCCTGCCGTCCTGGCGAGCTGCCTGCTTGTCTTCACGCTTGTCGCTGGCAACTTTGCCGTGGCCACCATCCTGGGTCACCGCGTGCCGCTGCTGTCGGTCATGACCTACCAGACCTTCGTCTCGGAGTCGGGCGGCGATCCTGTGATGCAGAGCACGCTTGCCAGCGTCTCCATCGGGCTGGTGGCAGCTGTGCTGTTTCTCCAGCGCTGGATCGTGTCGCGTGGCAGGCACGAAATCGTCATGGGTCGCGGCGTAAAGCCGACCGCGCTGCAGGGCCTGGCTGCAGCAGGCCTGGCGTTGGCAGCAGCCCTCGTCGTCATTGTCTCGCTGCTGCCCCTCGTCACAGTCATTGCGGGCGCGTTCACCTTTGCGCGCGGCCCGGTGATGCAATGGGGGCGGTGGACAACGCTGAACATGGAGCGCGTGTTCCTCAATTCGCCGGATCCGATCATCAACACCCTGATCTTTGCCGGTGCCGCGACACTGCTGAGCCTCATCGTCAGCACGCTCGCGAGCTACCTGATCGTCAAGAAACGCAACGCGCTGACGCCTGTGCTCGACTATCTTTCCATGTTGCCACTGGCGCTGTCTGGCACCGTCATCGGCATTGGCCTCGTCATGGCCTTCAATACGGGCTGGCTGACGCTCACCGGCACGGGTCTGATCATCGTGATCGCTTACGTGATCCGCCGCCTGCCCTTCGGCGTGCGCAACGCGTCGGCCACGCTCTACAACACGCCCAACTCCATCGAGGAGGCGTCGATCAGCCTGGGGGTTCCGCCGGTGCAGTCGTTCTTCAAGGTGGTGATGCCCGTGATGCTGCCATCGATCATCGCGGCGGCCATTCTCGTGTGGACCACAACGGTCGCGGAACTGAGCGCTTCGATTGTCGTTTACTCCGGCGGGCGGGAGACCATGCCGATCCAGATCTACCGGCTCATCGACAGCAACCTGATGGCGCAGGCTTCGGCCTATGGCCTGGTGCTGGTCGCCACGATCCTCATCCCGATTGTTCTTGCCACCACGATCTTCAAGATTGATCTCTTCGCTTCGAAATGATCACAAGTCCCACGCACAGGAGAATGCCATGACCATCGTCCTTGATCGCCGCAGTGTCCTTGCCGGACTTGCCGCCACTTCGACCGTTCCCGCTTTCGCGCAGGACGCCAATGCCGTCACCATCTACACCTCCAACAACCAGCAGGCGGTGCAGGCCATCACTGACGAAGCACGCGCAGCGCTCGGCAACCTGAAGCTCAATTTCATCACCGGCGGCAGCGGCCAGCTTCTGCGCCGCATGGAGGCAGAAGCGGCAAGACCGCAGGCCGACATCTTCTGGAGCTCATCGGCGAACACGCTTGGCGCCTTCAAGGCGCTCTACGAACCCTATGCCTCCTCCCAGCTCACCGCCATCGCGCCCGACTTGCGTGATCCTTCCAACCTGTGGACGGCATCGAACCTGCATGTGGTCGTCGCCATGGTGAACACCAACCAGTTGGCCGGAAGGCCAGCGCCGAAGACCTGGGCCGATCTTCTCGATCCTGCGTTCAAGGGCAAAGTGACCATCGCCGACCCCGGCAATTCCTCGACCGCCTACACCATCCTGTGGGGCGTGCGCCAAATGCTGGGAGCCGACGCTTTGAAAAAGCTCGCGGTCAACACCGTGGTGACAAGCCAGGCGCCGACGGTGCTGCGATCCGTGGCGCAGGGCGAGTATGCCGTTGGCCTGACCTTCGAGTCGAACGCCTATGCCTATGTCGCGGGTGGCCAGCGCGAGATCAATCTGGTGTACCCCGCAGATGGCACCTTCACGAGCCCCGAGTTCCTGGTGCTGGCGAAGAACGGCCCCAACCCGGCAGGAGCCAGGCGTGCCTTCGACCACATCGTTTCGAAGAGCGTGCAGACCGCCCTTCTGGAAGCCGCCTTCCGACGCCCCAGCCGCACCGACATCGATGTTGCGAAAATCGTGAAACTGCCGAATGTCAGCGACATCAAGGTCTTTGCCCTCAACGAGGATGAAGCAGCAGCGAAGCGCACGGAGTTCCTGGCGGAATGGACAGCCGCTGTCGCGGCCAGCAAGTAATCCTTGCCGATGGCACTCGACATTGATCCGCTGGTTGCCTTTGCCGAGCATCTGGCAGGGCTTGCCCGCGCCATGCTGGTGGAGGCCACGGCACGGCGACCGGATGTCGAGGTGAAGGCGGACCGCAGCTTCGTCACTGCGCTGGACCGGGAGATCGAGCAGCGCCTGCGGCGCGAGATTGTGGCACGCTATCCCGACCACGGCATCATCGGCGAGGAAGAGGGGCGCGATCGGCCGGATGCCGCCCTTCAATGGGTTCTCGATCCCATCGATGGCACGGCAGCTTTCATCGCGGGCATGCCCGTCTATGGCACCTTGATCGCCTTCGCCGTCGACCACATCCCCGTGATCGGCGTGATGGACCTGCCCGCCGCCGACAACCGCTGGATCGGTGCGACCGGCAGGCCAACCACCCACAACGGCAGGCCCTGCCGAACGCGCTCCACGTCGGAGACTTCAGGCGCGATGATGGCCTGCATGAATCCGGATTTCTTTGCGGAGCAGGAGCGCCAAGCTCTGGACGATCTCAAGGCCGCCACCGCCTGGCGCATCTACGGGGGATCGAGCATGGGCTATGGCTTGCTGGCGTCAGGGCGCATCGACCTTTGCCTTGATACGCGGCTCCAGCCCTACGACTTCGCCTGCTACGGCCCCATCATCGCGGGTGCGGGAGGCATCGTGACCGACTGGCGCGGGGAGCGCCTGACGCTTGCAAGCGGCCCGCGCGTACTGGCCGCCTGTACGCCCGACCTGCACGAACGCGCCATGGCATTGGTGCCCGCGAACCTCAGATGATCTTGCCCCGCACATAGGACGTGACGAACTCCGTGGCGATGACGATGGCGAAGATCACCAGCAGGATAAGGCCCACTTGATCCCAGTAGAGGTTGTTCAAGGCGCTATCGAGCGCCACGCCGATGCCACCGGCACCCACAAGACCGAGAATGGCGCTCTCGCGGATGTTGATGTCCCAGCGGAACAGCGCCACCGACCAGAAGCTGGGTTCCACTTGCGGCCAGTAGCCCTTGGAAAGCACCGAGAGCGGCGGCGCGCCTGTGGAGGTCAGCGCCTCGATGGGACCAGGCCGCGCCTCTTCGAACGCTTCCGCCAGAAGCTTGCCGACGAAGCCACTGGAGCGGAAACCAATGGCGAGCACGCCCGCTATGGCACCCGGTCCGAAGATCGCCACGAAGAGCAGTGCCCAGATCAGCGAGTTGACGGAGCGTGACGCCACCAGCAGGAAATTGGCGATCCAGTTCAGCTTTATAGACTTCGTGATTTTCTTGGCTGCCTTGAGTGCATTCGGATATCCGAGGATCAGCGCATGAATGTTGAAATGCGTGGCGATATG
>JANNFV010000554.1:0-3962 GCA_031380285.1 Hyphomicrobiales bacterium
CCATCGGTGGTGCCATCCGCGACAACGGAACAGATGTGCTGTCGCTCAACGGCAAGGCGCTGGCGGACCACCGCGGCGGCATGGTGTCGATGATCTTCCAGGATCCCATGCTGGCGCTCGATCCGGTTTACACGATCGGCGACCAGATCGCGGAATCGGTCATGCGGCACGAGGGCTGCGGCTCTGGCGAGGGCCAGGCCCGGGCGCTGGAGATGCTGACGCGGGTGCGCATCCCCTCCCCCGAGCGCCGCCTCAAGGCGTATCCGCATGAAATGTCCGGCGGCATGCGGCAGCGGGCGATGATTGCGCTGGCGCTGGCCTGCCGACCCAAGCTCCTGCTGGCGGATGAACCGACGACGGCGCTGGATGCCACCGTGCAGATCCAGATCCTGCTGCTGCTGCGTGAATTGCAGCGCGAATTCGGCATGGGCATGATCTTCGTCACCCACGATATCGGCGTCGCCGTCGAGGTGTCGGACCGTGTCGCGGTGATGTATGCGGGACAGTTCGTCGAAACCGGCAGCATCCGCGACATCATCCGCGATCCACGCCATCCCTATACCCGTGGCCTGCTGGCGGCGAACCTGCACGGCGCGGTGAAAGGGGCGACGCTCGACGCGATCCCCGGTGCGCCGCCCGCGCTGGAAACGGCCCCAACGGTCTGTTCGTTTGCTCCGCGCTGCGCCTTGAAGGAGCCCCGCTGCGAAAGCAGCCCGCCACCCGCCGTACTGCTGGGCAAGGACAGGCTGGTGCGCTGCATCCATGCGGAACAGCGCTGATCCGGCTTGACGCTTAGCCGGGACGTTCTAGACTTGGCACCTTCCGAAAAATTGAAACGTCAGACATGACCAAGACAAAGACTGCCGACCAGTTGCGCTCTGCACGCTGGTTCGCACCCGATGATTTCCGCTCCTTCGGGCATCGCTCGCGGATGAACCAACTGGGCTTTTCGGCGGATGATTATGTCGGCAAGCCGGTCATTGCCGTCATCAACACCTGGTCGGAGATCGCGACCTGCCACCAGCATTTCAAGACCCGGGCGGAAGACGTGAAGCGCGGCATCCTTCAGGCCGGTGGCTTTCCCATCGAGCTTCCTGCCATCTCTCTCACCGAAGGCAAGGTCAAGCCGACGACCATGCTCTATCGCAATTTCCTGGCGATGGAGACGGAAGAGCTGATCCGCTCCCATCCCGTCGATGGCGCCGTACTGATGGGAGGTTGCGACAAGACCACGCCGGGCCTGATCCTGGGCGCGATCAGTGCCGGAATGCCTGCTATCTTCGTGCCCGCCGGGCCGATGTTGCGGGGCAACTGGAAAGGCAAGGTGCTGGGTTCAGGCTCGGACGCCTTCAAATACTGGGACGAGCGCCGGGCCGGCAACATATCGGACAAGGACTGGCTGGAGATGGAGGTGGGCATCGCCCGCTCGCCCGGCGTGTGCATGACGATGGGGACAGCGTCCACCATGACCGGCCTTGCCGATGCGCTGGGCCTGTGCATTCCCGGAACCTCGTCGCTGCCCGCAGTGGACAGCGGCCATGT
Source organism: Hyphomicrobiales bacterium (assembly GCA_031380285.1). Lineage (GTDB taxonomy): Bacteria > Pseudomonadota > Alphaproteobacteria > Rhizobiales > Beijerinckiaceae > JADCCX01. The sequence continues at coordinate 1,543 of JANNFV010000554.1, forward strand.
GCGCATGTGCGCCGATGCCGGGCGGCGCATCGTCAGCATGGTCTGGGAAGACCTGACGCCCGACAAGATCCTCACCCACGCCGCTTTCCAGAACGCCATCGTCACCGCGATGGCCATGGGCTGCTCCACCAATGCCGTGATCCACATGATCGCCATGGCGCGTCGTGCAGGCCACGCCATCGGCCTCGATGATTTCGACGCGGCGTCCCGCAAGGTGCCGGTGATCGCCAATGTGCGCCCCTCCGGCGACACATATCTCATGGAGGATTTCTACTATGCCGGTGGCCTGCTTGGCCTGCTGTCGCGGCTGAAACCGTTCCTCGACCTCACCCAGATCAACGTCATGGGGCGGACCTGGGCCGAGGAACTGAAGGATGCGGCGGTCTATGATGACGACGTGATCCGCCCGCTCGACAACGCCATCTACAACGAGGGAGCATTGGCCGTGCTCAGGGGCAATCTCGCGCCCGATGGCTGCGTGGTGAAGCCGTCTGCGGCCAAGGCGAAGTTTCTCAAGCATTCGGGCAAGGCGATGGTGTTCGACGATTACCCCGACCTGAAGGCGCGGATCGACCGGGACGATCTCGACGTGACGGAGGACAGCGTGCTGGTCCTGCGCAATGCCGGGCCCTTGGGCGGTCCTGGTATGCCCGAATGGGGCATGCTGCCCATCCCGAAAAAGCTGGTGAAGGCCGGTGTGCGCGACATGGTGCGCATTTCCGATGCCCGCATGAGCGGCACCAGCTACGGGGCCTGCATCCTGCATGTCTCACCGGAAAGCTATCTCGGCGGACCGCTGGCACTGGTGAAGACGGGCGATACCATCACGGTGGATATTCCCAACCGGTCGATCACACTCGATGTGCCGGAGGCGGAACTCGCGGCACGCCGCGCGGCCTGGTCCGCCCCCCCTCCCCGCTACGAGCGCGGCTATGGCTGGATGTTCAGCCAGCACATCAAGCAGGCGCATGAGGGATGCGACTTCGACTTCCTGGAAACCGATTTCGGCGCGCCCGTGAGCGAGCCGGTGATCTTCTGAAGGACTGATCATGCCCCTCTCCCCCGCCACCCGCGCCGCCCTGATGAAGGTCTCGGTTGCCACGCTCTGCACCGCGCTGTTCAAGCGCGGACTGCGCAACCAGCTCATTCAGGACGTGCGCCCGCTGAACCCGAATGGACCGACCATGGTCGGCGAGGCCTTCACCCTGCGCTACATGCCCGCACGTGAGGACCGCAACGGCATCGCCGTGTTCCAGAACCGTGACCACCCCCAGCGCAAGGCGGTGGAGGATTGCCCGCCCGGCGCAGTCATGGTGATCGACAGCCGCAAGGACGCCCGCGCCGCGAGCGCAGGCGGCATTCTCGTGGCACGCCTGATGAAGCGCGGCGTTGCAGGCGTCGTCACCGATGGCGGCTTTCGTGATAGCCCCGAAATCGCGGAGTATGCGATGCCTGCCTATCACGCCCGTCCCTCCGCGCCGACAAACCTCACCTTGCATGAGGCCATCGAGATCAATGGCCCCATCGGGTGTGGCGATGCCCCGGTGTTTCCCGGCGACGTGATCGTGGGTGACCGGGAGGGTGTGATCGTGATCCCCGCCCATCTCGCGGACGAGATCGCGGCAGAGGCCACAGAGATGACGGCGTTCGAGGATTTCGTGCAGGAGAAGGTGATGGAAGGCCGCTCGATCCTCGGCCTCTATCCACCCACCGATCCGCAGTCGAAGCTGGATTTCGAGGGGTGGCGCAAGCGTCATCAACGCTAAAGCATGACGTTTTTTGACGGAATCAATGGCACGTCGTCTTGGACGGGCTTGACCCGTCCATCCACGTCTTCCTGCGGCCCATAAACGTGGATGGCCGCGTCAAGCGCGGCCATGACGTGTTCCCGTCGAGAAACGTCGTGCTCTAACAGGTTGCTGAAAAACGCTACTCAACCCGTCATTGCGAGCGCAGCGAAGCAATCCAGTCGACGGGCCCGCCAAAAACCACTTCGCTCCCAAGAGGCGGTATGTGATTTCTGGATTGCGTCAGCAACCTGCTCGATCAAAGACTGATCAGGATCGGGTGGATGAGTGCTCTCAGGCCGCCCGTTCCGCCTCATCCGGCACCACGCGCCGCGACACAAAGAGTGGCGACGAGGCGCTGGCGACAGCGATGTCATGGGCGGCCTGCTGGATCAGCGGCAGCAGCGCCTGAAAGCGTTCCGCTGGCAACCGCACGGTCGGCCCCGCGATGCTGAGGATGCCCACCGGGCTCTCGCCGCCGCGGGTGCGAGTCAGGCGCCGCGCGTTCCGCCCCAGCGGCTCGCTGGCGATCGCCGCGACCCCGGAGTTCCATCGGTCCACGCGTGCCTGCATCGCGGAGTCCGGCGTCACCATGTCGCCGTAGGTCGTGATCAGCCGGATCCGCCGGTCGAT
>JANNFV010000583.1:0-3226 GCA_031380285.1 Hyphomicrobiales bacterium
GTGGAAGAGCCCAAGGGAGGCCGTCCGGATGAGGGTTTGCAGAGCGTGTTCCGCTCGGTCTTCCCGATCTCGGACTTCGCCGGAACGTCGCTGCTGGAGTTCGTGAAATACGAGTTCGAGCCGCCTAAGTTCGACACCGAAGAGTGCCGCCAGCGCGGCATGACCTATGCCGCGCCCCTCAAGGTGACGCTGCGCCTGATCGTGTTCGATGTGGATCCTGATACCCAGGCCAAATCGGTCAAGGACATCAAGGAGCAGGACGTTTACATGGGCGACATGCCGCTCATGACCATGAACGGCACCTTCATTGTCAACGGTACCGAGCGTGTGATCGTCTCGCAGATGCACCGGTCGCCCGGCGTGTTCTTCGATCACGACAAGGGCAAGACGCACTCGTCCGGCAAGCTCCTGTTCGCCGCGCGCATCATTCCTTACCGCGGTTCGTGGCTCGACATCGAGTTTGACGCCAAGGACATCGTGCACGCCCGCATCGATCGCCGCCGCAAGATTCCCGTGACCTCACTGATGCTGGCGCTGGGCATGGATGCCGAGGAGATGCTGGCGACGTTCTACGGCAAGATCCTCTATTCCAAGGACAAGAAGCCCGGATGGCGCATGCCATTCGATCCGGATCGCCTGCGCAACTACAAGGCGACCGTAGACATGATCGACGCCGATACCGGCGAAGTCATGATCGAGGTGGGCCGCAAGATGGCGCCGCGTCCGCTCAAGGTGCTGCAGGAGAAGGGCCTCAAGGCGTTTCGCGTCACCGACGAGGATCTGATCGGTGGCTACATCTCGGAAGACATCGTCAATCCGAAGACCGGCGAAATCTACGCCGAAGCGGGCGAGGAAATCTCCGAGAAGCTGCTGAAGACGCTGGAAGATGCCGGTTTCAGCGAGATTCCCGCGCTGGATATCGATCACATCAATGTCGGCCCCTACATCCGCAACACGCTGAACGTCGACAAGAACAGCCGCCGCGAGGAAGCGCTGTTCGATATCTACAGCGTCATGCGCACGGGCGAGCCACCGACGCGGGAGGGCGCTGAAGCCATGTTCCAGTCGCTGTTCTTCGATTCCGAGCGCTATGACCTTTCGGCCGGTGGCCGCGTCAAGATGAACATGCGCATGGACCTCAAGACCGAGGACACCCAGCGCACGCTGCGCAAGGAAGATATCCTCGCCGTCACCAAGACGCTGGTGGACCTGCGCGATGGCCGTGGCGAGGTCGATGACATCGACAACCTCGGCAACCGCCGCGTGCGCTCCGTCGGCGAGTTGATGGAGAACCAGTACCGCCTGGGCCTGCTGCGCATGGAGCGTGCCATCAAGGAGCGCATGAGCTCGGTCGATATCTCGACCGTGATGCCGCAGGATCTGATCAACGCCAAGCCTGCGGCTGCTGCCGTGCGCGAGTTCTTCGGCTCGTCGCAGCTCTCGCAGTTCATGGACCAGACCAACCCGCTGTCGGAGATCACCCACAAGCGCCGCCTTTCGGCGCTTGGACCGGGCGGTCTGACCCGCGAGCGTGCTGGCTTCGAAGTCCGCGACGTGCACCCCACCCATTACGGTCGCATCTGCCCGATCGAGACGCCGGAAGGCCCGAATATCGGCCTTATCAACTCTCTCGCGACGTTTGCACGGGTCAACAAGTATGGCTTCATCGAGAGCCCCTACCGCAAGGTCAATGACGGCCAGGTTGGCGACGAGGTGCATTACCTCTCGGCGACGGAAGAGGCGAAATACTACGTCGCCCAGGCCCAGGTGCCTGTCGACAAGAAGGGCAAGCTGACGGAAGACCTCGTGCTGTGCCGTCACGCCGGTGATGTTGTCGTGACGACGCCGGATCGCGTGGACTACATGGATGTCTCGCCCAAGCAGCTGGTTTCGGTCGCCGCCGCGCTGATCCCGTTCCTCGAGAACGATGACGCGAACCGTGCGTTGATGGGTTCCAACATGCAGCGTCAGGCCGTGCCGCTCGTGCGCTCGGATGCGCCGTTCGTCGGCACCGGCATGGAAAGCATCGTGGCGCGTGATTCAGGCGCTGCCATCGCTGCCAAGCGCTCCGGCGTTGTCGATCAGGTCGATGCGACCCGTATCGTCATCCGCGCCACCGATGAAATGGATGCCGCCAAGCCTGGCGTCGATATCTACCGTCTGATGAAGTTCCAGCGCTCCAACCAGTCGACCTGCATCAACCAGCGCCCGCTGGTGAAGGTGGGTGACACGGTGATGAAGGGTGAAGTGATCGCTGACGGTCCTTCTACCGACCTGGGTGATCTGGCGCTTGGCCGCAACGTGCTCGTCGCGTTCATGCCGTGGAATGGCTACAACTTCGAGGATTCCATCCTGCTCTCCGAGCGGATCGTGAAGGAAGACGTGTTCACGTCGATCCATATCGAGGAATTCGAGGTGATGGCACGGGATACCAAGTTGGGTCCTGAGGAGATCACCCGCGACATTCCGAACGTGTCGGAAGAGCAGTTGCGCAACCTCGATGAAGCCGGAATCGTCTATATCGGCGCGGAAGTTGCCGCTGGCGATATCCTGGTGGGCAAGATCACGCCAAAGGGCGAAAGCCCGATGACACCGGAAGAGAAGCTGCTGCGTGCCATCTTCGGCGAGAAGGCATCGGATGTGCGCGACACCAGCTTGCGCGTGCCGCCTGGCGTGCAGGGCACCATCGTCGAAGTGCGCGTGTTCAACCGCCACGGCATCGACATGGACGCGCGTGCCCTGGCCATCGAGCGCGTGGAAATCGAACGTCTCGCCACGGATCGCGACGACGAGCTCGCGATCCTGGACCGCAACGTCTATGGCCGCCTCACCGACATGCTGGTCGGCAAGGAAGCCATTGCTGCCCCCAAGGGTGGCAAGAAGGACGCCAAGATCACCCGCGAGGCGCTGGACGGTCTGCCCCGTTCGCAGTGGTGGAACTATGGCATCGCCGATGACAAGCTCATGGGCGAGATCGAAGCCATGGCGTCCGGCCATCTTGTCACCGGGCTGGATCTTGCGCTTCACTGCGACGAAGACCTTGACCATTTTCATGACGCCCGGAGGAAGTTCATCACCGCGCTGCAGCTTCTCGACCTTGTCCATGAAGCGGCTTTCCAGCCCCTTCTTCGACTCGTCGTACTGCTTCCGCATCGCCTCGATCTCGCCCATGAGCTTGTCGTCGGCGACGCCGTAGTTCCACCATTGCGAACGTGGCAGGTTGTCC
>JANNFV010000586.1:0-6025 GCA_031380285.1 Hyphomicrobiales bacterium
CGGCGCTTGAGCATCGGCCCCTTTTTGATCTCATCGAGCACCTGCCCAGTTTGTCAACACACCCTAGAGCCTGAGCATTTTGCGGAATGCAGGGTTGCGCCCCGCTGGCGCGGGGTTGATAGTCGGGTTTCCCCTTCCCCGATTGTCTCCGTTCCATGTTCGCCGGTATTGGCCTCAAGATCATCTCGACACTGGCTTTCACCTTCATGTCCGCATGCGTGAAGCTGATCGGCGCGGCGCATCCGGGTGATCCGCTGTATTATCCCGTCGGCCAGACCGTGTTTTGCCGCTCGCTCTTCGCGCTCATCCCGGTGTTCCTGTGGCTGGCCTGGAAGGGAGAGTTGAGGGCGGCTTTCGCGACGTCCAGCGTGCGAAACCATGCGCGGCGCGGCTTTTTCGGCTCTATCGGCATGTTTTCGGGGTTCACGGGGCTGTTGCTGCTGCCTTTGGCCGATGCCACGGCAATCAGCTATGCCGCGCCGCTGTTCACCGTGGTGCTGGCCGCGGTGATCCTGAAGGAGCGGGTGCGGATTTATCGCTGGAGCGCGGTCGGCATCGGCTTTGTCGGCGTGCTGGTGATGCTGATCCCCTATTTTGGCGCAGCCGCGCCAGCGGGTGACATGCGAATCATCGGGGCCAGTTTCGGCATGCTGGGCGCGGTCTGTGCCGGGTTCGCCACCATCGAGACCCGCAAGCTGACGCAGAGCGAAAGCACTGGCTCGATCGTGTCGTATTTCATGCTGCTGACCACGTTGATCGGCCTGGCCACCATCGTGCTGGGCTGGGTCTATCCCCTGTTTGCCTGGCATTGGCCCAGTGGCCGGGATGCCATGCTGCTCGTGCTGATGGGGGTGATGGGTGGCATCGGCCAGATCACGCTGACCCAGTGTTTCCGCCATGCCGACGCCTCGCTGCTGGCCCCGTTCGACTACGTGAGCATGGTCTGGGCCATTGCGGTCGGCTGGTTCCTGTTCGGGGAATTGCCGGAGACCATCGTGATTGCTGGCTCGTCCATCGTGGTTGCCGCCGGCATCTTCGTGATCTGGCGCGAGCGCCAGTTGGGCCTCGATCGCAGGCGCCAGAAGGAAAGCGGACCCAGCCGGGCGATCTGAGCGGCTTGAAATCAGCAGGGTTATGCGCCACAACTCGTTCTGATTAATGAACGTTATTGTTCGTAAGATGGAACGGTTGCCATGGGCGTCGAAGGCAAGGAACGGGCGAAGACGATGGACGCGGGTGCGGTGGCGCTGTCGGGCCAGCTCGGGCGCACCATCCAGCGCCTGCGCAAGACCTACAACATGTCGCTGTCGGAACTGGCGGATCAGTCCGGCGTCGCCAAGTCGATCATCAGCCAGATCGAGCGCAACGAGACCAACCCGACATTGGCGACGATCTGGCGGCTCAGCCAGGCGCTGGATGTCTCCATCGACCGCTTTCTGGTGCAGAGCGACGAGGAGCCGTTCGTCGAGAAATCCACCCGCAACGACACGCCGGTGCTGACCTCCGACGACGGCAAATGCCGCATCACCATCATCGGCTGGATCAAGACGGTGGAATGGCTGCAATGGTATGATTTCGAGGCCCAGCCCGGCGGCGTGCTCGAATCCGACGCGCATCAGCGCGGTTCCATCGAATGCCTGTCGGTGCTCTCGGGCGAGCTGGAGGTGGAGGCAGGCGGCATCATCGACACGGCGAAGGCGGGCGAGACCCTGCGCTACCGCTGCGACCGGCCGCATGTCATCCGCAACAGGGGCAGCGAGGCGGCGCGGGCGACGATGGTGTGTATTTTGAAGGCGGCTGTGATGGAGTGAGGATCGATCCTTCTCCCTTGGGAGAAGGTGGCCGCCGGAGGCGGTCGGATGAGGGAGAAGCCCTCACGCTGTCGGTTCTCCCACATCAGTCGCGCTCCGCGCGCCAGCTTCTCCCAAGGGAGAAGCAAGCAAGGGAGGAGACAAAACGCCCCCTTCCCACCCGCCATTCCCGTGCTACTCTCTTCCATCCCCACCCGAGGCGCACCCATGACGATTCATCCCGGCAATCTGAAGAAATTCGGCATCGGCCAGCCGATCCGCCGCGTCGAGGACCGCAAGTTCATCACCGGCATGGGGCAATACACCGATGATATTTCGCCCGTGAAGGTGGCGCATGCCTTCGTGCTGCGCTCGTCCCAGGCCCATGCGACCTTCACCATCACCGATGTTGCGGCGGCCAGGGCGGCGAAGGGCGTGCTCGCGGTCTATACCGCGGCTGATCTGGGAGACATGCCGGGCATCGCCTGCCAGGCGCCGATGCAGAAGGCTGATGGCAAGACCATGGAAGCGCCGGAATGGCCGCTGCTGTGCAAGGGCAAAGTGATGCATGTGGGCGATGCGGTGGCGTTCGTCGTGGCGGAAACGCTGGCGCAGGCGCGGGATGCGGCTGAACTGATCGCCATCGACTACAAGATCATGCCCGTCGTCACGACAATCTCGGATGCAATCAAGCCCAAGGCGCTCACCGTGTGGGGAGACCTTGCACCTGGCAATATCGCCTATGACCAGACCATCGGCAGCAGGGACAAGGCGGACAAGGCCTTCGCCAAGGCGGCGCATGTGGTGAAGCTGACGGTCGAGAACAACCGGCTCGTCACCAACTACATGGAGACGCGCTCGGCCATCGGCGAATACGACACGAAGGCCAAGCGCTACACGCTGACGCTGGGCTCGCAGGGCGTGCATGGCATCCAGGGCGCGGTCGGCAAGATCATGGGCGTGGGAGCGGACAAGCTGCGCGTCATCACGCCCGATGTCGGCGGTGGCTTCGGCACCAAGAGCTTCAACTACCGGGAATATCCGCTGGTGCTGGTGGCGGCCAAGGCGCTGGGCCGCCCGGTGAAATGGACGCAGGAGCGCACGGAGCATTTCCTCTCCTGTGCCCAGGGGCGCGACAATCTCACATCGGCGGAAATGGCGCTCGATGCGCGCGGCAAGTTCCTGGGGATGCGCGTGCATATCCTGGGCAATCTCGGGGCCTATGCCTCGCAGTACGGCCCCTATATTCCGTGGCTGGGCGCGACGATGGCGACCGGTCCCTATGACATCAAGGCGATGTTCGTGCGCTGCCAGGGCATCTACACCCACACCGTGCCGGTGGATGCCTATCGTGGCGCGGGACGCCCCGAGGCGGCCTATCTGCTGGAGCGGCTCGTCGATGCCTGTGCCCGGCAGACTGGCATCAAGCCGGAGGTGATCCGCGCCCGCAACTTCGTGAAGCCCTCGGCCATGCCCTACAAGACGCAGACCAAGCGCAGCTATGATGTCGGCGAATTCGAGGGCCACATGACGGCGGCACTCGACAACGCCGACCAGAAGGGCTTCGGCCTGCGCCTCAAGGCGTCGAAGAAGGCGGGCAAGCTGCGCGGCTTCGGCTTTGCCAGCTACATCGAATGCACGGCCTGGGGTTCCGGCGAAGATGTCGAGGTGTCGCTGGGCAAGGATGGCACCGTCACGCTGCTGATCGGCACACAGTCGAACGGCCAGGGGCACATGACGGCCTATGCCCAAGCCGTGAGCCTGGCGCTGGATATCCCGCCCGAATCGATCACGGTCATCCAGGGCGATACCGACCGGGTGAAGACCGGCCATGGCACGGGCGGATCGCGCTCGATCCCGGTGGGTGCCGTCTCGGCCTACCGCGCCTCCGAAGGGCTGGCCGACAAGCTGAAGGAACTGGCATCGGAAAAGCTTGAGGCGGCGGTGGCCGATCTCCTGCTGGGGGGCGGACGCGTCACGGTGGCAGGCACGGACAAGAGCCTGAGCTTCACCCAGATCGCGGCCCTGCCGGGTGCCACGCCCGACATGCTGGCGGCGACGAACGAATTCGTGCCGCCCGATGCCACCTATCCCAACGGCACCCATGTGGCCGAGGTCGAGATCGACCCAGCGACGGGCGTGACGACGATCCTGAACTACACCATCGTCGATGATTTCGGCCTCACCGTGAATCCGTTGCTGCTGGCCGGGCAAGTGCATGGAGGCGTGGTCCAGGGCATCGGCCAGGCGCTGCTGGAGCGCACGGTCTATGATGCGGACGGGCAACTGCTGACGGCGTCGTTCATGGATTACGCCATGCCGCGTGCGGATGATTCACCCTCGATCTCCTTCACCACGCGCAATGTTCCCTCCACCACCAATCCGCTGGGCATCAAGGGCGCGGGCGAGGCCGGTTCCATCGGCTCCTGCCCCGCCGTGATGAACGCGGTGGTGGATGCGCTGCACAGGGGTTACGGCATCGGCCATATCGACATGCCCGCGACCCCGGAGCGGGTGTGGAAAGCCATTGCGGCGGCGCAAACAAAATCGTGAATTTGAGCAAGCGCGAAGGGCATTGCCGCATCACGGAAGACCTTGTTTAATCGGATGAGGGCGATGGCCCTTGAGGGAGATGCCTATGAAATTTGCTTCGGTTGTTGGAGTTGCCATTCTGGTAGCAGGACTTGGCTCAGCGGCGGCACAGGGTGATGTGGTTGCCGAGCGCCAGGCCATCCTGAAAACCTTTGGCGCAGGCATCAGGGAACCCGGTGCCATGTCGCGGGGCGAGATGCCCTATGATCAGGCCAAGGTCCTGGCGTCGCTTGCCACGCTGAAGGCGGGTGCTGCCAAATTGCCAGCATTGTTCCCCGATGCGTCGCTGACGGCGACCGGCTCGAAGGCCCTGCCGCTGATCGCCACCGAGCGCGACAAGTTCGCCGCCATCTTCGCCAAGATGGGCGCGGATGTGACCGCCGCTGAAGCCGCGATCAAGGATGAGGCCTCGTTCAAGACAGAGTTCCCGAAGATCCTCGCGAATTGCGGGGCCTGCCACCGGGTGTATCGCGCACCCCAGTGACAGCACGAACCGTCAAGGTCTGGGATTGGCCGACACGGGCGTTCCATTGGACGCTCGTGTTCTGCATCATCTCAGCCTGGGCCAGCTTCAAGCTGGCAGACCGGATCGGTGATCCCACCCTGGTCTGGCATCGCTGGAACGGCTATTTCATCCTCATCCTGGTGGTCTTCCGGCTGATCTGGGGCTTTGTTGGCTCGTCCACATCGCGTTTCGCCGCATTCGTCACCTGGCCGTGGAAGGCCGCTTCCTATGGCCTGGATATGCTGAAGGGCCGCAAGCGGCCGTTCCTTGGCCACAACCCGCTCGGCACCTGGATGATCCTAGCGCTGCTGGCGGCTGTCGCGGTTCAAGGCGGCATGGGACTGTTTTCCCTCGAGCACAATGAACTGGTCGCCGGGCCGCTCAAGCGGCTGATTGCCCATGAAACCTCGGAGCGCATCACCAAGCTGCATGTGCAGGGCATCAACGTGATTCTGGCTCTGGCCCTGATCCATATCAGCGCCAACATCCTCTACGGCCTGGTCAAGAAGGAGCCGCTCGTGCGGGCCATGGTGACAGGGCGCAAGCCCACTGAGAGTTATGAAGACCAGCAGGAGGCCGTGATCGTCGACGGCGTGACGCTGCGCGCGCTGATCTGTCTGCTGATGGCCGTCGGCATCGTCTTCGGCAGCATTGTCGCGCTGGGCGGTCGTATCCTCTAACCCTCCACCGTCTCGCCGATTCCAGCCCATTCCTTGAAGCCGCCGCGATAATGCTCGTGCAGATCAATGCCCGCATCCTGGGCGATGGCCAGGGCCTGGATGGAGCGCACGCCAGCCGCGCAGGAGAAGACGATGCGCTTGCCGGTGCCTGCCGGGATCAGCGCCGGATCGAAGTGCGAGAGCGGCAGCAGAACCGCACCCGGGATGCGCCCCATGGCGTATTCATGCGGCTCGCGCACATCCACGATGAGCATCGAGCGATCCTCCAGCCCCGCCTTGACCGTTTCCAGATCGAGATGGGTCACCTTTATGTCGCCCGCCATGCTGTCCTCGCATCGGTTGTTCACCGACGGCATACAATGTGCTGACCGAAAAACAACGGGGGGGCGCGTAATACCAACGGCCTTCACATCTGACCGCATCAAGAACGCGCACCCATCCTGCCCCCTTGTGGGGCG
>JANNFV010000598.1:0-3510 GCA_031380285.1 Hyphomicrobiales bacterium
GCCGAAGACACCACCAGTCAGCCATTCCTCGTTGCGGAACACCAGCCACATCAGCACGGAGAAGGCGAGCGTGACGAAGGCGAGGTAATGCTTCTGCACCCGCAAGGCCGGAAAGCCGATGACCAGGCCAAGCAGGAAAGTGAAGACTGCGGAAACCGCCATCGCGGTCAGCAGCGAGAAGGGCGACCACGCCAGTGTTACAGGTGCCGTCATCAACGGCAGCGAAAGCGCCAGCGACCCGCCCTTGAGCATCAGCGCGGTGGTGTAGGCACCCACGCCCATGAGTCCGGCCTGCGCCAGGGTTTCCTGTCCGGCGTAGCCCATGATGAGATTGACGCCGAGCGCGGCCACCGCCGTCACCAGCCAGAGCGACATGATGTTGTTGCCGTAGCGGCCCAGCCACATGGGCGCGACGAAGGCCAGCACGAGTGTTGCAGCCAGCAGCAGGAGAGCAAGGCGGCGGTTCATACCGAGCGCTCCTCACGGCGGCCAAGCAGGCCCTGGGGTCGGAACAGGATGATGACGACGAGCAGGATCAGCGGCACGGCCAGCCTATAGCGGCTCGACACATAGGCTGCGGCCAGGTTGTCGAGCACGCCCACGACAAGCCCGCCGACAATGGCGCCGCGCACCTGGTTGAAGCCACCCACGATGGCCGCCACGAAGGCGGTGAGGCCCAGAACCTCGCCATTGGTGAACTTGGCGAGATAAATCGGCGAGATCAGCAGCGAAGCGACGGCGGCCAGCCCAGCGTTGATCAGGAAGGTGTAGAGCACCATGCGCTCGACATCGACGCCCAGGATGCGGGCCACGGTCGGGTTCTGCGCCGTCGCCTGCATCTTGCGTCCCGTGCGGGTTCCGCCCAGAAACCACTGCAGCGCAATAATGGTGGAGATGGCAACCACGAGCACGCCGATCTGCGCCAGCGACACCTTGACACCCGCAATGGAGTAAAGCGTGTCAGGCAGGATCGTTGGGAAGCGTTGGCCCTCGGCGCTGTAGAATTCCTTGACGCCATCCTTCAGCAGCAGCGCGAAGGCGATGGTCGAGATGACCAGCGGCAAGGTGCCCTTCTGGCCGATCAGCGGATCAACGATCACATGCTTGAAGGCGAAGCCAAGAACGGCGAGCGCGCAGGCGATGGAAAAGACGGCGGCGATGCCGAAAGGCATGCCCAGCGCCGACATGCCGGCGAGCGCGAAGAAGGCCGGCACCATCACGAACTCGCCCTGCGCGAAGTTGATGGTCTGCGAGGTCTGCCAGAGCAGCGTGAAGCCGATGGCCGCGAGCGCATAGATCGATCCGGTTGCAATGCCAGCGATCAGCAATTGGAAGAAATCTGTCATGATCGCTCCAGGAGGGCCGGCCGCTGAATAGTGGTCGGAGACTGTTCCGCAGGAGCCTGCCCGGTCCCTGGCGGGAGCGGGCAGGAAATGGCTGGTGTCGGGCTTACTTCAGCTTGGGCAAGGTCTTGCTGATGACCTGCTTGCCATCCTTGATTTCGGCCAGGAAGGAAATGCGGTCGATTTCGCCCGTTTCGTCCCATGACGCCTCGATCAGGATGCCAGGCTCCTTGTCCGGTGAAATCGTCAGGCCGCGCAGGGCTGCCGCGATGGCCTTGCCATCAAGCTTGCCGGCCTTCTCGGCGGCTGCCTTCACCATGTAGAGCGCGATGTAGCCCTTGATGCCGTTGTGATCGGGCTTCGACTTGTAGCGCTCCTCGAAGCGCTTGCCGAAGTCCTGCACGGCGGGGATCGCCGCATCCACGGTCAGGCCCACATGGCCGCGAACACCGTTGGCGGAAGCGCCTGCCAGATCGATGACCTTCTGGCCGAGCAGTGTGGTTTCGCCGATCAGCGGCTTGTCCAGACCCTGCTTCTTGGCTTCGATCAGGAAGCGGGCGCTTTCCTCCTCGTTCATGTAGACGAAGACCGCGTCGGCATTGGCGCTCTTGGTCTTGACGACGTCCGCCGCGAAATCGGCCTGGCCTGTTTCAGCCGAGATATCGGCCACGACCTTGATGCCGCGCTTCTCGAGTTCGGGAATGATGGCGTTGCGACCACCCTTGCCGAAGTCGTTGTTCTGGTAGACCACGGCGACGCTCTTGGCCTTCAGGTCATTCGCCATGTAGGCCGCAATCTTGGGCATCGAGACATTCTGTCCAAACGAGGTCCGGAAGATGTACTTCGAGCCCTGTGCCGTCAGGTTGCCAGCCTCGCCGCCGATGATCTGCGGCACTTCCGCGTCATTCGTCAGCTTGAGCGTGGCATTGACCGAGCCGGAATAGATCGGGCCGAAGATGGCAATCGGCTTGGCATCCAGTGCCCGCTCGATGGCGGCGCGCGCCTTGCCGGGATCCGAGCCTGTGTCGATGAAGTCGAGCTGGATCTTCTTGCCGAGAATGCCGCCCTTGGCGTTGATGTCCTCCATCGCCATGGTGGACGCATTCTTCCACATCGCGCCAACCGTGGCACCGCCGCCGGACAACTCGATGATGTTGGGGATGCGCACGACATCCTGGGCCGAGACGCTGCTGCTGGCCATGGCCAACGCGAGCGCGCCAAAAAATACACGACGATCCATGTTTCCTCCGATGGGGGACATTCGCCCCTTATTGATCCCTGCCAGGGCTTGTGATCCAATCCAAAACAGAATGCAACTCAAAAATGGAATTGCTTTTCATTTTTGCTTCTGCAACTCTGCAGATCGTGTCAATCCCGCCGGGCGTGATCATCCTGCTTGGTGGCGAGGAGACATTCAAGAGGCTTGAGCATGAGCAGGGTTGGAGCATGAGCGGGGTTCTCCAAAGAACGCTTGGCATTCTGGAAGTTCTGGCCGCGCATCCCGAGGGGCAGTCGCTCGGAGCCGTTGCCGAGAAGCTCAACATTCCGCTGAGTGCGGCCCATCGCCTGCTGGCGGACCTGGTGGGCCATGGCTACGTGAAGCAACTGCGGGAGCAAGGCGAGTACGGCCTGTCCACCAAGCTCGTGGCGATGGTGCTGGATTACATGGGTGCGGCCGGCATCGTGGATTTTGCCCAGCCCGTGCTGGACCGGCTGGCGCAGGAGACAGGCGAGTTCATCCGTCTCGCCGTGATCGATGGGGATCGCCTCACCTGGGTCGCCCGTGCCCAGGGCGCACGCCGCGGCTTGCGCTATGATCCTGATATCGATGCGACGGCGCGTCTCTCCTGCACCGCCAGCGGCCATGCCTGGCTGATGACCATGCGCGATGACGAAGCCCTGATGCTGGTGGCTAGGCAAGGCTTCGGCAAGCCGGAGGAATATGGACCGAATGCGCCGACCAGCCCGATGCTGCTGCTCGACCTTCTGAAGGTATCGCGCAAGCGTGGCTACGGCATGACCCATGACATGTTCTCGCCGGGCATGGCCTCGATGGCCGTCCCCGTCAGGCGGGGCGGCGAGAGCCCGGTGGGCATCCACAGCATCGCGGGGCCGACCGTGCGGTTGCCATCGGAACGCTTTCAGGCGCTGCTGCCGCTGATCCAGC
>JANNFV010000608.1:0-3990 GCA_031380285.1 Hyphomicrobiales bacterium
GTTTATTCCATTAGTCCCACCGTCGGAGAAATAGAGCGGCATTTTTTGCCTTTTCTCCTTCCCCCCGGGCGGTTTACGGTGACCTGCGCGTTTGCCTCGGTGGGATGTGGGGACGCGCCGAGCTCTCCGGATGGCGTCTCCGCACGCTGTATGTCGCACGGATGGAGCAGCGCGACCCCTCATCCGTCATGCTCCGCATGACACCTTCTCCCGCAAGGGGAGAAGGGAACGCCTATCCCCCCCGCGCCAGCAGCGCCCGCTCGTCATCCTGGATGAAGTCGCGGAGCACAGGCATGTCGTCGCGTTTGTCGGCGATGATGATCTGGTAGATCATGTTGGAGCCGTGCAGGAAGCCGAGTTCACAGGAAATCAGGTAAAATTCCCACATCCGGCAGAACTTCTCGTCATACATGGCGACGGCCTGCTCGCGGACCTTCTCGAAGTTCTCGCGCCAGGCCTTCAGCGTCCAGTAGTAATGCAGGCGCAAGATCTCGCAATCCGCGACCCAGGTGCCGGTGCGTTCTGTGGCGGCAAAAACCTCCGACATCGCCGGGCAATAGCCGCCGGGAAAGATGTATTTGCGGATAAATGGTGCCGTCGTGCCGGGCGGCGACATGCGACCGATGGCGTGGACGAGGCCATAGCCGCCGGGTTTCATCAGGCTTTTCAGTTTGGCGAAATAATTGTCGAAATTGCCGATGCCGATCGCCTCCATCATGGCGATGGAGATCACCCTGTCATAGGTGCCGCTCATGTTGCGGTAGTCCTGCTCCAGAAATGTCACCTTGTCGGCAACGTCCATGTCAATGGCCCGATGCTTCGCAACCGCAATCTGCTCAGGCGACAAGGACACCGAGGTGACGGTCACGCCGAAATTCTTGGCGAGATAGCAGGCGAGGCCACCCCAGCCGGAGCCGACCTCTGCCACGCTCATGCCGGGCTGGAGGCGCAGCTTCGCCGCGATATGGCGCATCTTGTCCATCTGCGCCTGCTCAAGCGAATTGTCGGGATGCGTATAATAGGCACAGGAGTAGTTCATCGTCGGATCAAGCCAGAGCCGGTAAAAGTCCGGTTTGATATCATAATGATGCTTGATGTTCTTCGACGCCTGAATCAGCGAGTTCTGCTGCTGGAAGCGCCGCACCGCCCGCCAGCCGTTGCGCAGTGCCTGCTGAACGGGATGCCCGCCCAGCGCCTTGCGGTTGACCGAGAAGAGCAGCAGCAGATCATAGACCGTCGATCCGTCCTCGAAGGCGATGCGGTCTTCCATGTAAGCCTCGGGGAAGGCCAGTTCCGGGTTCCAGAAGATCTTGTCCGCGACCTTCTCGTCCTTCATCCGCACCGTGACGGACGGGCCATCCTTGCCGCTGCCGAAGACGCTGCGGACGCCCACCATGTCGATCACGGTGAGCGTGCCCTTCTCGATGAAGCGCTTCAGCAGGGATGACAGTTTACCCAGCGGCATGGGACGGTTCCTCAGTGACTGATCAAGCAATCAGCACGAGACAATGGGTCTGACAAGCCATTGAGCAACGCAAGGCCTGTGTCATTCCCGGCCGAAGCGCAGCGGAGGGGAAGGGAATCCAGCCTTGCGACGCTGAACCAAGCACCACCTTTGCTCTGGATCCCCTTCCCTCGCTGCGCTCGCCGGGGATGACAACCGACTATATCGCCCGCACCCACACCTTGTTGTCGTGGAACGCGGCCCCGCCAAACGGCGCGACCTGGGCGGCGTCCGTCAGCGTGTTGATGCCCTTGCCGCCCTTGTGCGCTGCGTTGGGATGGATGCCTTCCGCAATGACGACGCCGGGCTGCACGCCGACAAACCGCTTCACAGTCAGCACGGTTTCGCCACGGGGCGAGCCGATCATCACTTCACCGCCCTCGTCCAGCCCCAGCCGCTCGATATCATCGGGGTGCATCATCAATGATGGCCCGCCCTCGCGCTTCTGCGATCCGGGCGTCTCGGTGAAGGTGGAGTTGAGGTAGCTGCGCGAGGGCGAGGTCGCCAGCTTGAACGGATAGGTGCGGTCAGGCGCCTCTGTCACCGCCCAATGGTCCGGCAGGGTCGGCATGTCCTGCCACGGCCCCATCATGCCGTCCTTGGCGTAGGGCACCTTCTCCCAATCCGGTTTGAAACGGAACTTGCGGTCCTGGTAGGCGAAGCCCTGGATGTAGTGCGCGGTATCGAAGCTCGGCTGGCAGACGATCCACTTGCTGGCCTTGATCTCTGCATAGGTGCCCCAGCCGGATTTCTGCAGCGTCTCGTCGATGATCTCCGGAATGCTCATGCCAAAGCCGCGATGCTCGGCCCCCACCCGCTTGGCAATCTCGGCAATGAGCCAATGATTCTCGCGCGCTTCGCCGGGCGCGTCGATCATCTTGCCACCCAGCATGATGTGCATGTGTCCGCCGCCGGTATAAAAATCGTCGTGTTCCATGAACATCGTGGCAGGCATCAGGATATCGGCATATTTCGCGGTTTCGGTCATGAACTGCTCGTGGACGGCCACGAACAGGTCTTCACGGGAGAAGCCCTGCTTCACCAGTTCCTGTTCCGGGCAGACACTGACCGGATTGGTGTTCTGGATGAGGATCGCCTTGATCGGCGGGCCATTGCGCAGGGCGAAAGCATCGCCCGTCAGAATGCGCCCGATGGCCGCCTGCTCCAGCTTGCGCACCTTGGGATCGTAGTGGTCCAGCCCCTCGATCAGGCCGGTATGCAGGTGATAGATGCCACCGTTGTTGTGGAAGGCTCCACCGCCCTCATGCAGCCATGCGCCTGTCACGGCGGAAATGCACAGCGCGGCATGCATGTTGCTCGCACCATTGCGCTGGCGGGAGAAGCCGTAGCCCAGTCGAAAATACGTCTTCTTCGTCGTGCCCACGAGGCGGGCGAAGGCTTCAATCTCGGCCACGCTCAGGCCCGTGATCGCCGCCGCCCATTCCGGCGTGCGCGACGTGAGATGCGCTTCCAGTTCCTCGGGGCAATCCGTGTACTGCGCCATGTATTCCCGGTCTGCCAGGCCATCCCGGAACAGCACGTGCATGACGCCGCAGGCGAGCGCGCCATCCGTGCCGGGGCGCAGCAGCAGCGCCATGTCGGCCTGTTTCATCGTGTCGTTCATGTAGATATCGATGGCGACGATCTTCGCGCCCCGCTCCTTGCGGGCGCGGATGGCGTGGGTCATCACGTTGACCTGCGTCGCGACAGCATTGGTCCCCCAGATCACCACGCAATCGGATTGCGCCATCTCGCGCGGATCAACACCGGCCAGCTTGCCCGTGCCCGCCATGAACCCGCCCCAGGCGGTGTTGATGCAGATGGTCTGGTAGAAGCCGGAGTATTTCTTGGTGTGGCGGAGCCGGTTGATGCCATCGCGCTGCACGCGCCCCATGGTGCCGGCGTAATAATAGGGCCAGACGCTTTCCGCACCGTGGTCCTGTTCTGCCTTCAGCATGGCGGCAGCAACCGTTTCCAGCGCCTCGTCCCAGCTGATCCGCTCGAACTGGCCTGAACCCTTCGGACCTGTCCGTTTCATCGGGTGCAGCAGCCGCTCCGGATGATGGATGCGCTCAGCGTAACGGGCAACCTTCGCGCAGATCACGCCAGCGGTGTAGGTGTTGTCTTCCGCGCCCCGGACACGCCCGATGGTCTTGCCGTCGATAACTTCCACGTCGAGTGCGCAGGCCGACGGGCAGTCGTGCGGGCAGACAGAGGAATGGGTGGTGATGCGCAAGGCAGGAACGGGCGTGTGCATGTTCATACCCAAAACCTACGTCCAGTCCCATGCGGTGTCAAAAATTCCAGCAAGCCGCGTGGTGCCAGATGCCGCAGGGCGATTCAATCCTCGGCGTCTTGGCCGGGTTTGACCCGGCCCTGCACGTCTTGCTGCCCGTTAGACGTGGGTGCCCGTTAGACGTGGGTGCCCGTGTCGAGCACGGGCAAGACGTGCTTGAGTTGAATTGCCCTGCCATGTGCCGCAACCC
>JANNFV010000610.1:0-6976 GCA_031380285.1 Hyphomicrobiales bacterium
GCATCGGTGATGGCAGGCAGTCCGGCACATCAGGCTCGCCCTCCATTCTCAATGCCTCGCCGGAGGCGGCCACCGGTGGCGGTCTGGCGCTGCTCAAGTCTGGTGACAGAGTGCGCATCGACCTGAAGAAGCGCCGGGCGGATGTCCTCATTTCCGACGCAGAACTGGCGAAACGCCGGGCAGCGCTCGAAAAGGCTGGCGGCTACAAGTATCCCAAGAGCCAGACGCCATGGCAGGAAATCCAGCGCGGCATTGTGGACGAGTTGTCCAACGGCATGGTGCTGAAACCGGCGGTGAAATACCAGAAGATCCACAAGACCTACGGTGTGCCGAGGGACAATCACTAGGTCGATCTGAACCTTCTCCCTTGGGAGAAGGTGGCAGGCGAAGCCTGACGGATGAGGGAGAATCCCTGCCGCTGGTGGTTCGCCCTCATCCGCCCCGCAGGTGCGGGGCACCTTCTCCCGAGGGAGAAGGGGAAAGAGACTGACATGCCCCGTCGTTTCCACACCCTCGACGTCTTCACCGATCACGCACTCGCCGGCAATCCGCTGGCCGTCGTGCATGACTGCGAGGGCCTCGACACCGAGCGCATGCAGGCCATCACACGCGAGTTCAACCTGTCCGAAACCGTCTTCGTCCTGCCGCCGGATGATCCGGTGAACACCGCCAAAATTCGCATCTTCACGCCGGGTTCCGAGCTGCCATTCGCTGGTCATCCCACGGTTGGAACAGCCGTACTGCTGGCGCAACTGCGGGCACCTGAGATGGTAGGCAGCTCCGGCATCGTCATCGCGCTGGAAGAGACAATCGGCCTGGTCAAGGTCGAGGTGTCGAAGCGGCAGGGCAGAGCTGCGCGGGGTGTCTTCGCCATCCCCAAGCTACCAACAATGGTTGCGGAGCCGCCCCGCAACGCCGTGCAGATCGCCAAGGCTCTGGGCCTCGATGCGGATGACATTGGCTTCGATGGCCATCACTGCGCCAATTTCGCGGCGGGCGTTGCCTTCACCATGGTTCCCTTGAAGAGCCTTGATGCGCTTGCCCGCGCCCGTTCCGTTGCATCGCCAGACTTCCATGCTGCATTCGGTGGCACGCCGACCCCTTGGTGCTACCTCTATGTCAAGACTGGTCCACGATCCTGGCAAACCCGGATGTTCGCACCCAGCCATGGCATCGCCGAAGACCCCGCAACAGGCGGAGCCGCAGCCGCCTTCGCAGGCACCATCATGGCCTTCGAGAAGCCCGTCGATGGGCGCGACCAACAGCACATCATCATGCAAGGCGTGGAAATGGGGCGTCCCTCGGAGATCGTGCTGACCCTTGATGTCGAGCGCGGCGCTTTGCACGAAGCAACGATCGGCGGTGGCGCGATCATCGTGTCCGAGGGGACGATCAACCTGTGAATGGCCCCACGGCCCAGATCACCCCGCTGCTGAGGGCTGATGCCACGCTCGAACCCGTCGAATGGGATTTCGCCCGCGACAGACGCGACGAGATCGACGCGCATTGGGCCAAACAGATCGCTGCCAAACCGAAGATGTTCAACGGCACGGTCCTGATGCAGCACCGCTGGACGCTGGAGCACGGGGTTTATTCCACGGCCTACACGCCGGTGGACTATGCCAGCTTTCTCACCTGGATTCATTTCGGCCAACCCGGCAGCCCCCGGCGCAACGGCTTTGCCATGGCCGCCCTGCAGGGCAGCGATGATGCCTTCCTGCTGGGCGTGATGGGCGATCACACGGCCAATGCCGGGAAAATCTATTTCCCGGGTGGCACGCCTGACATGCATGACGTCACGCCAGATGGCAGGGTCGACCTGGCGGGAAGCCTGCGGCGCGAATTGTTCGAGGAGACAGGCTTGCAACCGGATGAAGTCAGCATCACGGACAATTGGGTGCTGGTGGCCGAGACCTACCGGGCGGCGTTCCTGAAGCCTGCCCGGCTGATCCATGATGCTGCGACTGCGCGAACCATGCTCCGGGAGCGGCTGGCGACGCACACCGACCAGGAACTCGCGGATTTCGCGATTGTGCGATCTCCAGCCGACATCGACGAGGCACGGACGCCAGTCTTCGCCGCCGCCTACATGCGCTGGGTTTTCTCCGGCAAGGGCTGATCGGATGCGGCGATGCGCGCGCCAAAGGCATCTGGCGCGAAATCGGCACGCCCTTGCAATGTGATCACCAGGCTTTCCGTGATCAAGGGCTCCAGCCCAAGGCCGGATAGGGTGCTTTGCGTGGCAGCAAGCAGCGGCAGGCCCAGTTGCTGTTCCGCTTTCCGGGCGATTGCGGCTTCCACCATGGGGTCGGTCGCTGAAGGTCCGGCGAGCCACCACAGGAAAGCCCTGTCGCTGTTGCGGATGATGAGTCCTCCCGCCTTGACGGCGTCAGAATCGATCAATGCCGCCGAGAGTGTGCCATTCAGGGCAAAGCTCCGCGTGGCGGCACGCAGGAAAGCCACGCGTCGGGGATCACCCAGGATCGAGGCTTTCTCCTCCCGTTGCGCCATGCGGTCGAGGCAGATCAGGCGCTCCACCGCCAGGCGCACGCCGAGGGGCGTGCTGTCGATGCTGACCTGATCGACCAGTGGCGGCAAGCCCTTGGGCCGAAAGTCGAGACCATGGGTGTGCGCCGGATCGCGGATGTGTTTGACGTCCAGACCCATGCGGGCCGCTTCGGCTGCGAAGAGCCGTGAGGTTGGACCATCGCTCGACAGCGCGCGGATATCGCAGGTGGCCGGGCGAGGACGCAGGGTCCGCAACCAGCCCAGGAAAGCGGCGACGGCGCGGGATGACTGGTCCGCGTCATCAATGAGCAACGCGCCGCCCATGGCCTGCAAGGGATGATGCCAAAGCGCGGTGCGGCTTGATCTGAGCCAGTGCGCACCAAAACCGCGAGAGCGGGGCATCAGCGGGAACAGCCCCGTCAGGCTGCGCACCCCATCCTGCTCCTCCCAGGCCAGGGCCAGGCCCATATCCGCACCATCCACCAGATGGCTGCGCGCCGGGATCAGAAAATCCGGCGAAAGAAAGGGATTGGGCTCCAGCGCCTTGGCCTCCAGCGCCCGCCAGTCCGGCAGGATGCTGTCATGCTGGGCGAAGCGCAGGAAGGAAATGGAACACAGGGGCTGCCCCTCGGGCAGGGTCAGCGGTGAGCCGACCGGCGTGATGAGAAAGCTTTCATGCTCCTGCATTGTCCCTGTCCCTCCTTGTGACGGGCTGCTCCTGATTGGGGCAAACCGTGCTGTCCGATGGACCGGAACAGGGCAATGCGTGCCCGGTTCTGGTGCCTGGACACTCAGGGATCAAGAACCATGCCGCGCCGACGAGGGGAGGCCGGGGTGATCGTCAGCAGCCCATGCCTGTGCAAGGTGATGAGGCGATCCGCAATGCTGCGCCGCAGCCGGCCCCCCCTGCTTGATGCCATGTCGATGGCGGCCAGCAGCGCTTCCACTCTCTCCAGCCGCAGCGGCGTGGTGTCCTCGCCGCGCATGGTCAGCAGCCGCCGCAGGACACGCAGGCGCAGTTCGGCCGGTGCAGGCGAGACCTGACGCCAATCCACGCTGACGATGCTGTTCTCGACCATGACGGCTGTGCCAGCAAGCACAACGCTCGCCGCGCTTTCCAGCGCCTCATCCGCACGTGCTGCCCGGGATGCCAGCCGGTTCAGGCGTTCCGCCGTCAGCCCTTCGCCCGCGAGATCGACCAACAGGCGGCGGACATGCGCGCGTCCGTTGCGACCATCCGTATTGGCGGGATCCTCGACATAGGCCAATGACCGCGCCTGGCAGGTCTTCACAAGCCGGGCCTTGGCAATGCCGAGCAGCGGCCTGGCATGGGCAAGACTGCTTTTGGTGGTCTCGGGCCGCATGCCCGAAAGGCCACCGATACCGCTGCCCGCGAGCAACCGCATCAGCACCGTTTCCGCCTGATCATCCGCGTGATGCGCCGTGACGATGTGGCTGAAACCAAGCTTTCTCGCGTGCTGGACCAGCAGCGCATAGCGCGCATCCCTGGCTGCCTCCTGCAGGCCGGTGGTTGGCTTGTCGCCGTCCCAGCGCAGAATTGCGTGCGGGATGCCAAGCACTTTGCAACCCGCTGCTACCTGCCTTGCCTCGTCTGCGGCCTCGGCGCGAAGCCGGTGGTCGACTGTCGCGGCGGCAAGCGGCGGACAATCTGCCCAGGCCGCCAGAAGCCCCAGCAAAGCCATCGAATCGGGACCGCCCGATACTCCAACGAGAATGCCGCTGGCGTGAGAAAGGAGAGGAGCAAACAGCCCCGCCGCCTCCGCATCCCCCAGCGGCTCGGCCCCAGAATGCGGACGCCGTTCGATCATCCGCTGCAGCGGGCGCGCTGCAATTCGCGGGCAACGCCCTGCTTGATGGTGGAGGGCGCAGCGGGATATTTCTGGCCGTGATTGTTGAGCACGTCACAGGCTTCCTTGGCGGCTCCCAGGCCACGCAGCGAAATGCCGAGCTTGAGTTCGGCTTCGGCTGCCTGGCCCGACTTGGCGAATTTCGTGGTCATGTCGACATATTGCTCCGCCGCTTCCCGCCAGCGCTGGCGCTGGAAGTAGCTGTCGCCCAGGCCCATCACGGCGTCAGGCAGCAGCTTGTCCTTCGGCTTGGAGCGCGTGAACTCCCGAAACGTGCCTTCCGCCGCTTCATATTCCCCGCTCTGCAACTGCTGCTTGCCCAGGTCGATCTGCCCCTTCGCCGTGGCGGGAATGGCACCGGTGGTGGCAGGCTGCGGGCGTTGCGGGTTGATTTCGGTCGGCTGGCGCGGATCACGCCCTATGGCGTTCTCTTCCCCCGCGATGATCTGGCCGGGATTGGCGACCACACCGTTTCCAGCCTGCCGCTGCGCCCTTGGCTGCGTGCCTGAACCCGGTGATCCTAACGGCAGCGGCGTGCCCGCCGCCTGCGGATTGGCGTTTGGATCGAACGCATCGCCCCGCTGCTGGCGCGGAGGCTGGCCGGCGGGCGCAGGCGCGGCAGCGGGCGGGCGTCCGCCACCCATTTCCTTGAAGCGGAAATCCGTGTCGCTCTGGAAGCGCTTGAGCTGCTCCTCCAGCCGCTGGTTCTGGTTGCGCGCCTGCTCCACCTGACCGTTGAGCTGTCGCACGAGATTCTCCAGCCGGTCGATGCGCAGCATCAACTCAGCCGCATCCTGCGCCCGTGCGGGCAGGGCGGAAGCGATGATCAGCGCCGAAGCGCCAAGCGACAATGTTCTGATCAGGCGTGAAAGCATCATGGTTTCAGTCTCTTACCTGATTTGCCGTTCGCAGCAAACCTTGTTCGCAGTGTGGCCGGGCCGATTTGAACCGGGGCTGAATGCCTCTGGCCGGACGCCAAGGACGTGTTCGGGCTGGTCAAGACAGTGAGGATTAGTTACAAACGCAACCAATTCCACCAAGAGGGCCTCGCCATGAACAAGCACGTCGCGCCCGTTTCGCGGGGCAAGCCCGAGGCGCTTTCGGTCACCGATACACGCTACATGTCTGGCTTCGGCAACAGCTTCGAGACGGAAACATTGCCCGGCGCACTGCCCGTCGGGCGCAATTCGCCGCAGCGCCCGGCTTATGGACTTTATGCCGAGCAGCTTTCCGGCTCGCCCTTTACCGCACCGCAGGCCACCAACCAGCGCTCCTGGTTGTATCGCATCCGCCCCACGGTGAAACACACGCGCAAGTTCCGGAAAGTGGATCGCGGCCTGATCCGCACCGGTGGCCTCGACCGCGATGAGCACGACATGCCCATCGGCCAGTTGCGCTGGGATCCCATCCCGTTGCCGAACGCGAAGCGGAGCTTTGTCGAAGGTCTCGCCACCATCACCGTGGCGGGCGATGCGGATTCGCAAAGCGGCATGGCCGCGCATATAGCGCTCGTTACGCGCTCCATGGTGGACGAGTATTTCTTCAACGCAGATGGCGAGTTGCTGATCGTGCCGCAGCAGGGCGCCTTGCGCTTCTGCACCGAGTTCGGCGTGATCGACGCCACTCCCGGCGAGATCGTCATCATCCCGCGCGGCGTCATCTTCCGTGTCGAGTTGCCCGCTGGCCCCGCCCGCGCCTATGTCTGCGAGAACTACGGCGGCGCGCTCACGCTGCCGGATCGTGGCCCCATCGGCGCCAACTGCCTCGCCAACCCGCGCGATTTTCTCACGCCTGTCGCCGCTTACGAGGACAAGGAGGGCAAGGCGCTGCTGCAGGTGAAATGGGGCGGGCAACTCTATGCCACCGAGATCGGCCAATCGCCACTGGATGTGGTGGCCTGGCACGGCAATTACGCGCCCTACAAATACAACCTGCGCACCTTTTCGCCCGTCGGTGCCATCGGCTTCGACCACCCGGACCCGTCGATCTTCACGGTGATGACCTCGCCCTCCGGTGAGCCCGGCACGGCCAACATCGACTTCGTCATCTTCCCCGAGCGATGGATGGTGGCCGAGAACACCTTCCGCCCGCCCTGGTATCACCGCAACATCATGAGTGAGTTCATGGGGCTGATCTACGGCGTTTATGACGCCAAGCCGGAGGGGTTCGTGCCCGGCGGCTTCAGCCTGCACAACATGATGCTGCCCCACGGGCCAGACGCGCCAGCCTATGAGAAGGCCAGCACGGCGGAGCTGAAACCCCACAAGCTGACCGGCACCATGGCCTTCATGTTCGAGACACGCCTGCCCCAGCGCGTGACGCAATATGCGGCAGGGCTGGCGGGGTTGCAGCAGGATTACATCGACTGCTGGGCCGACATGAAGAAGCGGTTTGATCCCACGAAGCGGGAGGTTTGGTGAGGCGGATATTCCTTCTGGTCGGATTTCATGCTACTTGATCCGACCAGAAGGGGCCTCTCCATGCAAAACGCCGAAAAACTCAGCATCACTCTCACGCCGGAGATGGTGAAGACCGTCAAGGGATGTGTCGAATCAGGCGAATACGCCTCAACCAGCGAGGTGCTGCGCGATGCGCTGCGG
>JANNFV010000629.1:0-2574 GCA_031380285.1 Hyphomicrobiales bacterium
GGCTTCTACATGGGGGGCTGCCTGTTCGACAACGTGACGACCGACATGCGGATCTACAAGGAAGAGATCTTCGGGCCGGTGCTCTCGGTGGTGCGCGCGCCGGATTACACGGCTGCGCTGAAGATGACGAACGACCACGAATACGGCAACGGCACGGCGATCTTCACCCGTGACGGCGATGCCGCACGGCACTTCGCCGCCAACGTCAATGTCGGCATGGTGGGCGTTAACGTGCCGATCCCGGTGCCGCTGGCCTATTACACCTTCGGCGGCTGGAAGCGCTCGATGTTCGGCGATCTCAACCAGCACGGTTCGGATGCGTTCCGCTTCTACACCAAGACCAAGACGGTGACCGCGCGCTGGCCGAGCGGCATCAAGGATGGCGCGAGTTTTGTGATCCCGACGATGTGAGGCAATTGCTCCCTTCTCCCCCTTGCGGGAGATGGTGCCTGCCGGTTGGCAGGCGGAGGACGGGTTGCGCTGACCCGTCGGACCTGTGCGACCTCTCATCCGACCTTCGGCAAGGCGAAGGCCAACTTCCCCCGCAAGGGGGGAAGGAAGATGCGCAGGCTCACACCACGCCGCTCCAGTCCGCAGGCACATAGCGGAAGGCCGCGCCATCCTTCACCACCTTCCCGAAGCCTGGGAAGCCCAGATGCGTGCCTGCGATCAGCATGCCATCGACGGACACCATGTCGAAGACGCGCTTGCGGGACTCTGCCGCCTGCTTGCCGTCCACGTCGAAGGCGAAGGTGACATCCGGTCGCGCCGTGTGGATCGCGGCATTGTGAATCGTGTCGCCGACGAACAGCATCTGCTCCTTGCCCGATGTCACGCGGATGACACTGTGGCCCGGTGTATGCCCCGGGGCGGCTTCCATCATGATCCCCGGCGCGATCTCGCCGCCCTTCACCTTGCGGATGCGGTTGGCGTAGGGAGCCAGTGACTTGCGGGCAGAAACGAACAGGCCCTTGGCCGCGTCGGGTGCCCGCGACATGATGCCATCGTCCATCCAGAACGCTGTCTCGTTCTCGTGAATGATCACTTCGGCATTGCGAAAACGCGCTGCGCCCGATGGCGTGATCAGGCCCTCGGCGTGATCGGTGTGGGCATGGGTGAGGACGACCGCATCGATCTGACTGGGCTGGATGCCTGCCGCCGCGAGGTTGTCGCGCATCTTGCCCAGCGTATTGCCGAAAGCCTTGCTGGAGCCTGCGCCGGTGTCGATCAGATACGTCTTTTGCCCTGTATTGACGATGAAGGCGTTAACGGCGGTGGGCGGGAGATCGGTCTGGCCGTAAGCGGCGATGATACGCTTCAGCTCGGCCTGATCTGCGCCAGCGAAAACCTGCGTGTTGAGGCCGACCGAGCCGTCGCTGATCGCTGTGATTTCTATGGAACCGAGCTTGCGGCGGTAGATTCCCGGGTTCTGCCGACCAGAAAGAGGGGCGCGGGCGAAAGCAGGCAGGCCAGTGGTCGTGACTGCTGCGACGGCAACAGAGGCGGAGAGGAAATGGCGGCGGTTGAGCATGGGAAACACCTCCTTGATGTGAACACAGCTTAGAACCAGCAACGTGACAGACCAATGGCTATGATGGCCGCAATCATCACGAAAGCGTAAACCGGACCCCCGGCCGCGCCAACCCGCCCGCGATGCCCACCGGCGTGCCATCGGCGCGCCAGCACGCCGCACCCGTCATCATGCCATCCTCGGCGAAGGACACGGCGTTCATGCCGCCCGCCACGCGGTTGACGCGGGTGATGGAATGGCCGCGCTGTTCAAGCTGTCTGGCAATGCCATCCGGGAAGCCAGGCTCCAGCTCCAGCCCGCCCCCTTCGGTCCACAGACGCGGCGCTTCCACAGCTTCCTGTGGCGACATCTGGTGGTCGATCAGGTTGACGATGGCCTGCAGGGCCGAGGGAAAAATCCGCAACCCGCCCGGCAGTCCCAGCGCGTGCAGTACCCGGCCATCCTTCGCCACCATCATCGGCGCCATCGAGGTGAAGCAGCGCTTGCCCGGCGCAATCGAGAGCGCACGGCGCGGATGCGGATCGAAATTGAACATGTAGTTGTTGGCGAGCAGGCCCGTGCCGGGGATCTGGACACAGGCTCCGAACAGGCCGTTCAGCGTCTGTGTCGCGCTCACCACATTGCCAGCCGCATCCGCCACCGTGACATGGGTGGTGTCAGCACTTTCAGGTGCGCTGAATCCGGCACCCCAGTTTTTCGCAAGGTCCATGCGGATCGCGGCGCGGCGTTCATCGGCATAGGCTTTCGAGACCAGCCGCTCCACCGGCACATCAACGAAAGCCGGATCAGCCGTCGCCACGGCGCGATCCGCAAAGGCGATCTTCAGCACCTCCGCCAGCAGATGGCAGGTCTCGGCAGAACCGAAACCCATGGTGCGGATATCGAACCCTTCCAGGATGTTCAGCATCTGGGCGATGTGCACGCCGCTGGAGGCTGGCGGTGGAGGGCCGATGATGTCGAACCCGCGATAGGTCGCGCGGATGGGCTCACGGTCAACGGGCGCGTAGGTCGCAAGATCGGAGAGCGAGAGAATGCCGCCATGC
>JANNFV010000639.1:0-6935 GCA_031380285.1 Hyphomicrobiales bacterium
CCCGAACTTGCGCTCGATCATGCCTGGCAAGGTTTTATCCGCCATGCGTACGAGGCCGACGAACATCATGGTCCAGTGCTGCTGCCACATCTCCGACGAGACACCCATGGCTGAACCCGGCGGGGGCCCGCCGCTGTTGAGCACCAGGATATCGAGGCCGCCACCCAGGGCCAGTTCCACACCGGCATGCACCGCATCGATCTGGCCGAGATCACCCGTATCCAGCGCGAAACCGACAGCGCCTGCACCGAGGCTGGCCGCCGCGTCGCCCGCATCCTCCGGCTTGCGTCCGGTGATGGCAACGGCGGCACCCGCCTCGACAAACGCCTTGGCGATGCCATAGCCGATACCGCGCGTGGCACCCATCACGAGGGCGCGGCGACCATCCAGTCGAAACGTCATGCAGGAAACTCCCGTTGTTCCGGACCTGTCCGAAAGCGTGTCCAACCCGAGGATTCATTGACACAGCGCAGCCCAAAGGGCTAGCCGGAAGCCTTCATGACACGCGATGGCATCTACCTCTACGGCTATTATGGCCAGGGCAACCTGGGCGACGACCTGTTGTTGATATCAGCGCTGCGGATGATCCGCGCGGTCAGGCCCGAGGCACCCGTCTTCGTGCATTGCCATGACGCGGCAAGGCTGCCGGTTTTGGGCGATCCTGGCGTAGCACCGGTCGCGGCCAGCGCGGTGCTGGCCGATCAGACGATCGCGAAGCCGCTGCGGTTTCTCCGTTATCTCGGCCTGCTCGCCAGCAGTTTCCGCTCCTGCACGACACTGGTTTTCGGCGGTGGGACGGTCCTCCAGGAAAGCCGCTCGCCTCTGTCGATCTTGCTGATTGCCGCGATGGTTTCGGTGGCGAGAATCCGCGGTCTTGATGTTGTGCTGATCGGCGCCGGCCTTGGCGAATTCCGGACATGGTGGGGCCGATGGGCGGCTCGTCATGTGCTGCGTCGCGTACGGTCCGCCGGTTTCCGCGATGCGGAATCGCTTGAGCGTGCGCGAGCGCTGGTTCCGGGATGTCCCGCTGTGCTCACCGGCGATCTGGTCTATGCGCTTGAAGCCCCTCACAATCGCGACCCGATATCCGCCAGCACCACTGTCGCATTGTCGATCCAGCCCTCGGTGACAGAGCGCAGCGATGATCTGGGCAAGCGTGCCAAAACCATGCTGCGTGATCTCATTCAGGCACTGCTCGGCGACAATCACAGCATCCGCTTGCTCGTGTTCGAGCGCAAGGCGGGCGAAAATCAGGGCATCGACGATGCAAGGGCCTGGCGTGCCCTCCTGGGCGGCCTGCTGGATCGCCCGGGAACCCAGGTCGCACTGGCTGACATGCCCGGACATGCTGCGGATGCAACTGCCGCATGCCAGCAGCTTTTCGAAGGTGTTCGCGTCCATGTCGGCATGCGCTTTCACGGGCATGTGCTGGCCTCGCAAGCCGGTGTGCCCTTTGTCGGCCTGTCGCATGACACCAAGATCACCGAAATCTGCAGGATGTTTTCGATGCCGTGTCTGGCGCTGGAGCAGTGCGGCACAGCCGATATCCTGCAAGCAGTCAGGACTGTTGAAAACCGGACCGTATCAGCCCAGACAACGGCGACCTTGCGCAGCCTGAGCCTCATGAACCATGACGTGCTTGCGTCCGTGCTCGTGAAAGGCTGAATGCCATGGCGTTAAGCGTTATCCCGCCCACGATAAAAAGCAGTCCGGTCAACCCATGCTGAAAATTGGTATCCTGATTGGCACGCGGCCAGAGGCCATCAAGCTTGCGCCAGTGGCGCTTGCTGCGATGGAGCACGCGGGCATCGACGCGCGGATCATCGCCACGGGCCAGCATGCCGACATGTGTGCCAGCATTTTCTCGCTCTTCGGCCTGGTCCCGCGCTACGAACTCGGGATCATGAAGCCCGGTCAGACATTGACGGATATTTCGGTGGGCGTGCTGGCAAAGCTCCAGTCGCTGTTCGCGGAATGGAAGCCTGACTGGTTGATCGTCCAGGGTGACACATCCTCGGCATTCTCCGGTGGTCTGGCTGCTTTCTATGCCGGGGTGAAGGTTGCCCATGTCGAGGCGGGGCTGCGCAGCGGCGATGTTCTCGCGCCCTGGCCCGAGGAAATGAACCGCCTGCTGCTGTCGCGGATTGCCTCACTGCATTTTGCGCCGACACCGTCCAATGCCGAGACGCTGCGGCGTGAACAGGTCCGGCCTGGTGACATCCTGGTCACGGGCAACACCGGCATCGATGCGCTGCACCGGCTGAGGCACATGCTGCAATCCGACGATGCCGTCCGCACCCGCGCGGAGCATGCGATGAAAGCCGTTGGCCTTTCCCCGCCGAAACGGCCCTACGTGCTGGTCACGGCCCATCGGCGCGAGAGTTTCGGCGCGGGGCTTGATGCCATCATGGGCAGCATCGCTCGTCTGGCACGGCAGTTTCCCGGGCATGACTTCATCTACCCCGTGCATCCCAACCCCGCCGTGAAGGCCAGCGTGGATGCCCATCTGCGGCTAGCCACAGGCAATGTCCTGCTGGTGCCGCCGCTCGACTATCTGCCTTTCGTTGCCTTGATGCTGGGGGCAGACCTGCTGCTGACCGATTCTGGCGGCATCCAGGAAGAAGGGCCATCTCTGGGCAAGCGCGTGATCGTCATGCGGTCCGTGACGGAGCGGCAGGAGGGGCTGGCCACACCGCTCGTGCGCCTGTCCGGCGTCGATCCCGTGCTGATCGAGCGCCATGTTGGCGCGGCACTCGATGGCAGCTGGCCGAGCGATCTGGCGGCCTCGGACATCTACGGCGATGGCAAGGCTGCTGCAAAGATCATCGCGGCTCTTGCTGGTCACGGCAACAAGCCTTGAGCCATGAACGTCCTCGCGATCTGCCATGACATCGAGCCGCTTGAATCGCCACAGGCCATCCAGATCGGTCGGCATCTTGCCCATCTCGAGGATTGCGGCATCCTGCTGGTGAGCGGTGGTGCGGGCGCAGGCCCGGCAGCCGCCATCGGCGGTTTGCTGCACCACCTGCGTGTCGGGGATCCTGCGACAACGCCTCGCTTGGCGCAGCGCATCGGGCGGCTTGCCCTTCCGGTCTATGCCAAGACTCCCGATGGTCTGGGGCGCTGGCGGGCCGCCGTGCTCGGGCAGATCGACGGCTGGTTGGCGGGCCTCCCTGTCAAGCCAGACGTGATTGCCAGCTTCGGCGAGCCAATGAGCGACCATCTGATCGCGCTAGAGGTCAAGCAGCGCACCGGTCTTCCCTGGCTGGCGCATTTCAGCGATCCCTGGTCCGACAACCCGTTCCGGCGTGGCGGCCCGTTGACCCGCCACCTCAATGCGCGGCTGGAGAGACAGGTTGTTGCTGCCGCCGATGTGGTTGTCTTCACGTCGGAGGAAACGGCGGAGCTCGTCGGACGGCGCTACGATGGTCCGACGCGGGCCAAGTTCCACGTCGTCGGGCATGGGTTCGATGCAACGCTGTATCCGGCTCCCGGCAGGCGGGAAGGCAAGCTGCTGGTGCGCCATATCGGCAGTTTCTATGGCAACCGCACGCCTTTCCCGCTGGTCCGCGCCTTGCAGCGGCTGGCGCTGTCCCGCCCCGATCTTGCGGGACAAGTCCGGGTGGAACTGGTGGGATCGATGCCGGAGCGCATGATCAGCACATTGCGGGCGATGCCCCTGCCACCGGGATTGCTGACAACCGTCGGGCCAGTTGCCTATGGCGTGTCCCTTGCCCGGATGGTCCAGTCCGACCTGCTTCTCCTGATCGATGCACCGGCAAAAACGAGCGTTTTTCTGGCGAGCAAGCTGATCGACTATATTGGCTCGGGCAGGCCCATCTTTGCCATCACACCACCGGGAACGGCGCAGCGGGTGGTGCGCTTGCTGGGCGGAACGAGTGCCGAACCCAACAACCCCGATGCCATTGCCAATGAATTGGCCAGAGTGATCGAGGCCTGCCTGCATCAGCGAGCCTTGGCGGAGGGCATGGGGGCCTATGATTCCGACCTGCAGCGACAATTTGCTGCTCCCGCCGTCGCTGCCCGACTGCGAGACTGCCTGACGCAAGCTGTGGCGCAACGATCAACCTAAAGCATGACGTTTCTCGACGGAAACAATGGCACGTCGTCTTGGACGGGCTTGACCCGTCCATCCACGTCTTCCTGCGGCCCATAAACGTGGATGGCCGCGTCAAGCGCGGCCATGACGTGTTTCAGTCGAGAAACGTCGTGCTCTAAACGCGAAATGGTCTGAGATCACCGAAGCGCGGAAGGCGGCGTGGTGCGATCCGCCGACGGGATAGTCTGAGGTGCCTTCCGTTCCGAGACAACGGGCATGTCTTCCAAGGGCATGTCTTCCAAGGGCTTGTCTTCCAAGGGCTTGTCGGCGAGGTGTCTGGTTGCCATATCCAATGAGATGCCTTTGTCCGAGACCCAGCCATGACGGAAGATCGACCCGGAACCAAATTCAGCAACGCCGAAATGCAGGCCATGCGTCGTGCCGCCCGCGATGAATCCGGCGTTCTTGCTGAATTCTGGCAGCGCATCCGTGCCATCGGGCGCAAGTTGCCCTTCGCCGAGGATATCGTCGCAGCCGCCTATTGCGCCGGAGACCCGCTGACGCCCGCCAAGGTCAAGCTGCTGATCGTGGGTGCGCTGGCCTATTTCGTCATGCCCTTCGACGCGATCCCTGACTTTCTGCCGATCATCGGCTTCACCGACGACGCCGCCGTGATTGCGGCGACCATCGCGGCCATCCGCATGCACATGCGGGACGAACACCGGGACAAGGCGAAAGAGTTTCTGGGGTCGACAGAGGCTTGAGGCGCGTCAGGTCGCCTCGACGACGCCCTGCGCTTCAAGGCTGCGCCGCAGGCGGGTGAAGGCCAATCGGATGCGGGATTTCACCGTGCCGAGCGGCAAACCGGTCTGCTCGGCAATGGCGCTGTGCGACAGGCTCTCGAAAAAGGCGAGCTTGACCAGGCTCAATTGCTCCTCCGGCAACTCCTTGATCGCCAGGCGCAGGATATCCTCGCGCCGCTGCACATCCACCGTCATGTCGAACACACGATCATCGGCGATGTTGTCGAAGGCGGAATCCATCGGGTCGAGATAGTCCATGCGGTCGCGCCGGGCCACATCGATGCGGCGGTTGCGGGCGATCCGGTAAAGCCATGTCGTGACGGAGGACTTGGTCGAATCGAACAGATGCGCCTTGCGCCACAGCGTCACCATGACCTCTTGCGAGATTTCCTCGGCAGTCGCGCGATCAGCACCAAGACGCAGGAGATAGGCCTCGATGCGTGGGACAAAATGGTCGAACAGGCAGGTAAAGGCGGCCCGGTCGCGGTTTTGCGCGACGTCCGACACCAGTGCCGCCCATTCGGCATGCGTCATCAAGGCGATACCCTCACTCACGACACTCCCATGCCGCCCATTCTACCGTCACTTACCATTGACAGATCGGATTGAAAGCGTCCGGACTGTCCAATTTTGTTTACACTCAATCGAGAGTTCTGGATATGGCATTCTTTCATCAGCACGGATCAACCGCCAGCAATCGTGATCTTGATCGAAAATTTGCCCTTATTGTGAAAGTTTGTAAGGAGACATTCTGAATCCGGCGGTCCGGTTCTGGGGTAGATTGCTCTCATGATTCGATTTTTGTCCTGCGCGTTCCTCTGTCTCTCCCTTTTGCCGGGCGCGGCCATGGCCCAGCAGCGGCAGGCTGCGCGCGGCGGAGGCACTGCCTTGGAGATCGGCAAGGCCGGTGGCTGGGGGATCTTCACCAGCGGCGAAGGCCGCTCGAAGAACTGCTTCGTCATGGCCCAACCCGCCGAGAGACTGCCGAAGGGACTGACGCGCGATCCCGCCCATCTCTTCGTGACCATGCGCCAGGGCGAGGCCAGCAAGCCGGAATTCTCGCTGCTCACGGGCTATCCGCTGAAGCAGGGCTCGGAAGCGCAACTCAGCGTCGGCACGGTGGTTTTCGCCGGCATTGGCGAGAGCAAGACCGTGTGGCTGAAGAATCCGGCGGAAGAAAACCGCTTCATCGGCGAATTGCGCAAGGCGGGCAGCCTCTCGGTCAAAGGCACGTCGCAGCGCGGCAACGAGACGACGGACCGCTTCTCCATGACGGGCTTCGGCCAGGCCCTGGAGCGGGCGCAGAAGGAATGCTCCTGATCCTGCCACCCTGATCCTGCTAACTTGCCTTTGATGCCGAAGCAGGATGCGCTTGTTCCCAATCCGTGATATCGGGCCGCCATGATCCAGACGGAACAGACAACCGAGGCCGCGCCTGTCGTCCTGCAGGGCAGCGCCCCGGCACCAGCCGAAGGCCGACCGTCGCTCGCCGGGATGAGCCGGGCGCTGCTGGCTGAAATGCTGACGCTGGTCGACGTCCCGCCCAAGGAGCGCCGGATGCGCGTCGGGCAGCTCTGGCACTGGATTCATGTGCGCGGCTCGACCCGGTTCGACGAGATGACGAATGTCTCGAAAGTGCTGCAGCAGAAGCTCGCCGATACCTTCACGCTTGATCGTCCGGAGATCGTCAGCGAGCAGATCAGCCGCGATGGCACCCGCAAATGGCTGATCCGCCTGCCCTCGACCGGTCGCTTCGACCGCGGCTCGGAGGTGGAATGCGTCTATATCCCCGAGACGGACCGGGGCACGCTGTGTGTGTCCAGCCAGGTTGGATGCACGCTGAATTGCTCGTTCTGCCACACCGGAACGCAAAAGCTGGTGCGCAACCTGACCGCGCAGGAAATCGTGGCACAGGTGCTGATCGCTCGCGACAGGCTGAACGACTATCCCGGGCGCATCGCTCCAGACGGTGCCTTCGTGCCCAGAGAAGGCAGCCGCTTTGTCTCCAACGTCGTCTTCATGGGCATGGGAGAACCGCTCTACAATGCTGCCAATGTGCGGGAGGCCATCGG
>JANNFV010000671.1:0-4463 GCA_031380285.1 Hyphomicrobiales bacterium
CATATCATTATCGCGGATGATCATCCGTTGTTCCGAGGGGCGCTGAAGCAGGCGATCATCGGCGCGGGTGAGGGCATTTCGGTGTCTGAGGCGGGATCGTTCGGCGAGGTCAACGGGTTGCTCGGCAAGGGCGCTGCTGCCGACCTGATCCTGCTCGATCTGAACATGCCGGGCATGCAGGGCTTCTCGGGCCTTGCCTATCTGCGCGCCAGCTTCCCCGAAATTCCCGTGCTCATCGTGTCCGCCAACGAAGACCCGCTTGTGGTCCGCCGGTGCCTGGATTTCGGGGCGTCCGGCTTTCTGCCCAAGACGCAGGGCATCGATGCCATGCGGGAGGCCATTGCCGCCGTCATGGCGGGCGGCACCTGGACGCCGCCGGATTTCGACCCCATGGCACCCGTGGACCGAGAATCCGCCGATATCGTCAAGCGGCTCGCGAGTTTGACGCCGCAGCAGGTGCGCGTGCTGATGATGCTGTCCGAGGGCATGCTGAACAAGCAGATTGCCTATGAGCTGACGGTATCCGAGGCGACCGTGAAGGCCCATGTATCCGCCATCCTCACCAAACTGGGCGTGGACAGCCGCACGCAGGCGGTCATCGCCGCATCGAAGATCGATACGGGTCAGTGGCAGCCCGAGCAGACGGCGTGAAATTCCCCTGACAGCCTTGTTTTGGCCGCTGTGATGGCGAGACTGCCTGTCTCACATGGAGGACTTGTCATGCGTGCTATTTGGCGAATGCCGCCAGGCTTGCCTGCCGCAGCCTTGGCAATGGTCATCGGGGGCATTTCGCTGGTGCCCGTTTCTGCCCAGACCTCGGGCCGTTTCACCTTCCAGCCCATCGAAGGCGGCGTCATGCGCCTCGACAGCGAAACAGGCCATGTCTCGCATTGCACGCGGACAGGCGATGCGCTGGCCTGCCGCAGCGTCGCCGATGATCGCGCCGCCCTGCAGGAGGAAATTGACCGCCTGCGCCGCGAGAACGATGAGCTTCGCCTTTCGGCTGGCAAGCCCGCCAACCCCGGAGTCACGGGCCGCCTGCAGCTGCCCAGCGAGGGTGACATCGACAAGGCGATGACCATGGTCGAGAAACTGATGCGCCGGATGATGAAGACCTTGCGGGAGGATGGGCCGGGACCGGAGCGGCTGTAAGCGCCGCGTTTGCGCCCATTGACGCCACACCCATTGACGCCAGCCCATTGACGCCGCTTGCCGCTGGGATACCCTTGACGGAACGCCCGCCGCAAGAGCGTGCGCCTCAGGGAGATCACCATGAAACACCTGCTTGCTGCGGCAACCGCCGCG
This sequence comes from Hyphomicrobiales bacterium, assembly GCA_031380285.1. Classification (GTDB taxonomy): domain Bacteria; phylum Pseudomonadota; class Alphaproteobacteria; order Rhizobiales; family Beijerinckiaceae; genus JADCCX01. Next base: position 1,306 of record JANNFV010000671.1, read on the forward strand.
CTGCTGTCGTTTTCCGCACCGCTCCTGACGCCTGTCATGGCCCAGCAGGCTGCAAAAGCCGTGGCTCCCACCTTCAAGGTCGATCCCTTCTGGCCGAAAGACCTGCCTGGCAACCTTCTGCTGGGACAGGTCGCAGGCGTTGCCGTTGATCGGCAGGACAATGTCTGGATCCTGCACCGCCCGGGTTCGCTGGTCGATGACGAGAAGGGCGCACAGAAGACGCCCCCTGAGACGCGCTGCTGCCAACCCGCGCCTCCCGTGCTGCAATTTTCAAAGGATGGTCGCCTGCTGCGCCAGTGGGGCGGCCCGGGTGCCGGTTATGCCTGGCCGAAGAACGAGCATGGCATCCACATCGATCGCGACGGCAATGTCTGGCTTGGCGGCAACGAAAAGGACGACCAGGTTCTGAAGTTCACGCCGGACGGCAAGTTCCTGATGCAGGTGGGACAGGCGGGAACGGAGCCAGGCTCCAACAACACGGCGCGGCTGAACCGGCCGGCACACATGTTCACGGATGACGCGGCGGGCGAAATCTATGTCGCCGATGGCTATGGCAACCGGCGGATCATCGTGTTTGACATGAAGACGGGTGGCTACAAGCGCCACTGGGGTGCCTATGGCACCAAGACGCCCACGGACGACAAGCTGCCGCCCTACAAGCCGGTGGCCTTCACGGACCAGTCGAAGAGCTTCTCCAACCCCGTGCATTGCGTGCGTATCTCGAACGATGGCCTCGTCTATGTCTGCGACCGCGCCAATGACCGCATCCAAGTGTTCAGGAAGGACGGCAGCTTCGTGAAGGAATTCCAGGTGGAGCCGCAGACGCTGCAGAACGGCTCGGTCTGGGATCTCGTGCTCTCGCCCGATGCCGCGCAGCGCTACATCTTCGTGGCGGATGGCGCCAACATGCAGGTGGTGACGCTGGACCGCCAGACGGGCGCGAAGCTGTCGAGCTTCGGCAGGCCGGGGCGTCAGGCCGGGCAGTTCAAGTGGGTGCACAACATGGCGATTGACTCGGCGGGGACCATTTATACGGCTGAGGTTGGGGATGGGCGACGGGTGCAAAGGTTCCGGTGGGGGCGGTAGGGGCCTCTTCCTTCCCCCCTTGTGGGGGAAGGTGGCCTTCGCGTAAGCGAAGGTCGGATGAGGGGTATTCCGAAGGAAGCCTGCAACCTTCATACAAGCGGGACCGGGGGATGGCTTGCGCCATACCCCTCATCCGTCATCTCTGACGCGATGACACCTTCTCCCGAAAGGGGAGAAGGAAGGCGAGCTCCCGTCACCGCTCCTTGGAAAACGCCTCGAACTGGCGCATAATCCCGCCATGACGAAATCCGCCGCCAGCCAGCTCGCAGTGACCGTCGCCTTCGACGAGGAGCACAAGCGTTGGTTCGTCGCGGCCTCGGACCTGCCGGGCTTGTGCATCGAGACGGCGACGCTCGACGAGATGAAGGCCGTGATCGATGATGTCGCGCCCGATCTGATCGAAACCAACCTGCCCGCCGCCAAGCGCGACTGGCCGTTGCGCATTCAGCACGTGATGGAGCCCCGCCGCAGGCGCGCTGCCTGAATGGGCGGGAACCTCTATCCGGAGCTGGCGCGGTTGCTGAGCCAGGCGGGGTGCACATTGCTTCGGCAAGGCAAGGGTTCGCACGAAATCTGGCAGACGCCGTCTGGGGCGCGCGTCACCGTGCCGAGGGACACGATGAACCGTCACACGGCCAATGCGGCGTTAAAGCAGGCGGGGTTGAAGAAGGCGTTTTGAGGCGTGCGGGAGACTTCGTAAATCGCATCATGGGGCCGTTATTCTTCAATGGACCTCATCCAGAGGAGCCCCGTTTGCGGCGTATCGAAGGAAGCAAGGTGTGCGTGCAGCCATTGCGGCGAGGCGGGATGCCTGCATCAACGTGGTACGTGCCCTCATCCTGAGCTTGTCGAAGGGCGAGACGCCCTTTTTGGGGCTCCTGAGCATGAGGAGATTTGGTGGATTGCGGGGGATGAATTTGCATCATGTCCCCGTAATTCGTAATTCCCGCGCTTGCGGCGTCTCGAAGGACGCACGGCGCTGGTGCAACAACTGCGGCTAGGCTGGATGCCTGCATAAACGTGGTGCGTGCTTCGAGTCGCCCCTTTGGGGGCTCCTCAGCATGAGGAGGTTTGGTGGATTGCGGGGGATGAATTTGCACCATGGCCGCCCAATCCCCATCCAACAGAAGGGAAAATCTAACCAAAAATCTTTGTCATCGCCAAAGCAAATGCAACAATGACTATTGAGGGAATGATCGCTTGCAGCGGACGACCATCAATAATTGTCTTAAAAAATGACCGGCCTTGCGCCTCGTATTGATGTGCGAATGCACGTTCGGCGAGGAACCCGCCAAAAATAAGAATTATTGGTATCCCAACAAATGCATACCACTCAAGAGAGGTCATTCGCTGTGCCTGTCTAGAAAACGTCTCGCCCATCTATGTAGCACGAAAGCCGTGAAACCGAAAGCCAATGTGCTGACAACCAGTTTCCAGGTTGGAATATCGTTTGCCGAGTTTCCGAAATTGAAAAAGACGGCCACGAAGGGTGTGATCAACCCCGTGACCACACAGGCGCTTGCGATGCTGTTCAAAAGTGAGGCGGAGAGTTTCGTCCGTTCATCATCACGCTTGGTCATACGGCACTCCCAAAATCATGCAGTTTTAAATCCTGCCTGCCGTTCTTGGTGATAGCGGCATTGGCTTAACAATGTGTTAACGACACGATGTGTCGTTAACCTTCATTAATTTCGAATATATATTCAAATATTTCAGTATCTTAGTATTGCTACCCCCCCGTCATGCTCATATGTCGCCCAACCGCAGGCACCATCTTCCGCCGGTCAATCACAAAATCATGCCCCTTTGGCTTGCGTGTGATCGCCTCGTCAATCGCCGCATACAATCCCGCATCGCTCTCCGAAGCCCGCAGCGGCTTGCGCAGGTCGGTCGCGTCCTCCTGCCCCAGGCACATGAACAGCGTCCCCGAACACGTCACGCGCACGCGGTTGCAGCTTTCGCAGAAATTGTGGGTGAGCGGCGTGATGAAGCCGAGCCTGCCGCCGGTTTCCTTCACGTCCATGTAGCGCGCCGGGCCGCCGGTGCCGTGGGTGCTGTCGGTGAGGGTGAAG
>JANNFV010000679.1:0-5862 GCA_031380285.1 Hyphomicrobiales bacterium
GCCTGCTCCACCACCCGGCACCCGCCCGGCGTGTGCTGTCGAGAATGGTCGCGACGAGCCCGGTGGCCTTGAAGGCACCATAATCATCCCGATCTGCAGAAACATCCGTCAAAGTGAAACCTCTGGAAAATCGTCAACGACCCCCGTGATGACACGGGATTGGAACACAGCCTCACCTCGGCTATATGCGGCCAGACAGCCGATTTCAAACGAGACCTGATGAACCTCCTCGAACAATCCTCTTCCGACCGGCGCAAGCCTGGCCAAATCAGGCTCTACGGGCCGGAGGCATTTGCTTCGATGCATCGGGCCGGACGCCTTGCTGCCGAAGCGCTGGATGTGATGGTGGATGTGGTCAAACCAGGCGTTTCGACCGAAACCATCGATAAAATCGTGTTTGAATTCGGGATGGACCACGGGGCTTTCCCGGCGACCCTGCAATACCGGGGCTACACGAAATCCTGCTGCACCTCGATCAACCACGTGGTCTGTCACGGCATACCCGATGACAAGCCGCTGCGCGACGGGGACATCATCAACATCGATATCACCCTCATCGTGAATGGCTGGCATGGTGATTCGAGCCGCATGTATTGCGTGGGAGAAGTGCCGAGACGGGCGGAACGGCTGGTGGAAGTTACCTATGAATCGCTGATGCTGGGCATCGGCGCCATCAAGGCTGGCGGGCATCTTGGCGATATCGGCGCGGCCATCCAGGCCCATGCCGAGCATGAACGCTGCTCCGTCGTCCGGGATTTCTGTGGCCACGGCGTCGGCAAGCTCTTCCATGACGAGCCGAACGTCCTGCACTATGGTCATGTCGGCGAAGGGCCGCTCCTGAAGCCCGGCATGATCTTCACCGTCGAGCCGATGATCAATCTTGGCCGCCCCCATGTGAAAATCCTCTCGGATGGCTGGACTGCCGTCACCCGCGACCGCTCGCTGTCAGCGCAGTTCGAGCACACAGTGGGCGTCACCGAGACGGGCTGCGAGATCTTCACGCTCTCGCCCAAGGGCTGGGACAACCCTTCGGCAGCACGCCGTGCTCCCGCCAGTGATGTGCCCGCGCCGACCCATGGCTGACGACGACGGCAGCTCCGGCCACCGAGAACGCCTGCGGGCGCGATTTCAGGCGGGCGGCGCGGACGCCTTGCCCGACTATGAACTCCTGGAATTGCTGCTGTTCCGATCCCTCCCCCGCCGTGATGTCAAGCCAATCGCCAAGCGGTTGATCAACCGCTTCGGTTCCTTTGCCGAGGCACTCTCGGCTCCGGTGGAGCGTCTGGTCGAAGTCGATGGCATCGGCGAAAGCACGGCGATTGATCTCAAGATTGCGGCGGCGGCAGCGCAACGGCTCACCAAGGGCTCGATTTCGAAGCGCCAGGTGCTCTCGTCATGGGCCAGCGTGATCGAGTATTGCCGCGCAGCCATGGCCTTTGCGGAGCGGGAGGAGTTCCGCATTCTCTTCCTGGACAAGCGCAACCAGTTGATCGCCGACGAGGTCCAGCAGCGCGGCACGGTGGATCACACCCCGGTTTACCCGCGTGAAATTGTGCGGCGGGCGCTCGAATTGTCGGCGACGGCACTGATCCTGGTCCACAACCATCCCTCCGGCGATCCATCGCCCTCCCAGGCCGATATCCGCATGACCCATGACATCATCGCCATCGCCAAACCGTTGGGTATCAGCATCCACGATCACGTGATTGTCGGGCGCAACGGACATGTCAGCCTGAAAGGACAAGGACATATCTGAGATAATGGTGATGGCAGTTCACCTTGGATTTGCAGTGCGCGAGCCAAGTATTTTAAATCGTTAGGTAACCTCTTGCTGGCATTGTGAAAAAAATCGCTCCCGCGGACACAACGATTGATGCTTGTCAGCTCCCACAAGACCAAAGCGCGGCAGCTGGCTTCGACTTCGGTTTTCCCTTTCGCAATCCTGCTGTTCACGATCCTGGGTGCCGTGGTTCTGACGGTTTTTGCCATGGCGCAACGGACCAGCGAAGCCGCTGACGAACGCACCCGCCGCAACATCACGAGCGCACTGACCGAAGCGGTGAATGATGTGGCACGCGATCTGCGCACGATCACCGAACTGGAACGCGCCATCGGCAACCTGGGCGCTGGCGCATCGACGCAATCCCTCAACACTGCCCTGGAACGGGTGCGAATGCTGGGTGATTTCGAGGCGGTGTCACTCATTGATCGGCAAGGCAATCTGCTCAACACAGCCGTGCGTCTGATCTACGGTCAGGCGGCACCCGAGCAAGCCTTCGCCAGCACTTTTCGCTGGGCAGCAACGGAGTTGGTGTCAAAAAGCGACAGTTCCACCGTGTTCCAGCCCGAAGCGCGCATGGTCGGCCGCTACATGGCCGAGAATGGCAAGGTTCAGTTGGTCGCGGCCACGATCCGCAAGCAGATCACCGATACGGGTGCCATCGGCCTCGTGGCCAGCCGCACACTGGATGCTGACGGCATCATCAAGCTCGGTCAGCGCCTGTCGATCCGCAACCTGCAACTCGGCAGCGGCACGGGTGCCCTCGCCAGCAATGAGGTCAACATACCCCTGGCGAATGTGCAGCAGATGGCACGCCTGAGCTGGACGTCAGAACGCCCAGGCGATCCGATCCTGGACCGCCTGCTTCCAATTTCGATTTTCAGCAGCATCGCGATCAGTCTGTTTGCCTGGCTGTCCTACGCCCACGTGACCCGCGTGACCGCCAACATGCTGCGCAGCGAGGAAAAGGCCCAGCATCTGGCTGGACACGATACCTTGTCTGGTTTGCCGAACCGTTTGCGCTTCACGGAACACCTGATGGCCCTGCTGTCGCGTGTCGAACATGAACGCACAGGTATCGCCGTGCTGTTCATCGACCTCGACAAGTTCAAGGAGGTCAACGACACCTACGGACACGCCGCTGGCGACATGGTGATCGTGGGCTGCGCCGAGCGGATGGCGAACCAATTGCGAGCGAATGACGTGCTGGCGCGTTTCGGCGGCGATGAGTTCGCCATTATCCAGACCGGCGTCCGCTCCCCTCTCGATGCGGAAGCGCTTGGGCAACGCATCATCGACGCCATTCGGCCCGCCTTCCAGATCGGCGAGGCCGAAGCGTATGTCGGCGCTTCCATCGGCATTGCATTGTCACCGCAGAACGCCACAGACGCCCCCGAACTGATGCGTCTTGCCGACATCGCAATGTACCGTGCGAAGAACAGTGGAAGCAACCGCGCCTGCTTCTTCGAACAACGCATGGACGACACGCTGCGCATCCGCAAGGTTGTCGTAGATGACCTGCGCCACGCCATCGACCGCTACGAACTGGAACTGCATTATCAGCCGCAAGTCTCGGCCGATGGCTCGAAAATCATCGGCATCGAGGCGCTTGTCCGCTGGCGTCATCCGACCTACGGCCTGATTCCTCCACTCGAATTCATCGGCATCGCCGAGGAGCGCGGCCTGATCGTCCAGCTCGGCGAGTGGGTGATCCGCAGGGCCTGCCGTGACGCGGCGAACTGGGGCAACATCACCATCGCCTGCAATGTGTCGGCGATCCAGTTCCGCCAGACCGACTTTGTGCAATCCGTCTCGAAAGCGCTGGAAGACACTGGATTTGATCCGGCCCGCCTCGAACTCGAACTGACGGAAAGCGTCGTTGTCGCCGATGCCGATCAGGCCGAGAACAGCATCATGGAGCTGCGCTCGATGGGCATCAAGCTCGCCCTGGATGATTTCGGCACCGGCTATTCCAGCCTCATTTACCTGCGCCGCTTTGCCTTCGACAAGATCAAGCTCGACAAGTCCTTCCTGGATTCGCTTGAGGATACAGGTGAAAGCGCAATCCTCGTCCACTCCGTCGTGCATCTCGGGCGGGCGCTGGGCCTCACGGTCACCGCTGAAGGTGTGGAGACCGCCGAGCAACAGCGCTTCCTGCAGGCCGTGGGCTGCCATCTCCTGCAAGGCTACCTGTTCTCAAGGCCTGTCGAAGCGCACAAGATCGACGAGATGCTGAAACTCGACAATCCGTTCGCACATCTCGCAGCCTGATCATCCGCAAGTTTCGGGTGGCGGGCATGATGTGAACCCGCCATAGCGTTGGCATTGCTTCCATACCGGACCGCCATGCTCTCCCATCCCTTCCGCCGCCTGCTCGCCGTTTCATCCTGCCTGCGCATTGCCGACCAGTTGATGGTCGCGGGCGTGCCGCTGGCGGCGGCAGCCGTGTTCAAGCTTCCCGAGGACCAGATCGGTGCGATGGTGGCGGCCCAGGGCTCGGCGTGGTTGCTCATGTCGCTGCCCGCGGGCGTGGCGATTGACCGCATCGCGCCTCTCCTGGGTTTGCAGCGGGCGCTGGTCCTGTCCTGCCTCGGATTTCTCGTAGCCATCGCGGGCCAGATCTGGGGCAGCCCAGTCGTCTTCACGTTTGGCGCATTCCTGACGGCAGCGGCCATCGTCATTGGTTTCCTGTCGGAGGGTGCCAGCTTGCAGCGGCTGGTCGAGCCCCAGGGGCTGGGACAAGCGAATGCCAGGATCCAGATCATTCAATCCATCGCCATGCTGACTGGTCCCATGGTGATGGGCCTGCTCATGGCGCAAGGCTATCCCTTGTCCGGCCTGTTGATCGCGCTTGGTCTGGTGCTGCTGGGGCTCGCGCTCGCTGCAGGCTTTCCGAAGCAGGAGCCTCCGCCACCGCGCCAGCGGCTGCTCTTGCAGGAGGTGAAGGAAGGCTTTGCCTTCGTGCTGGCCCAGCCTCTGCTGCGCGGCATCGTGGCCTGCGCGCTGTTCTGGAATACGGCCTTTCTGGCGCTCGCCGCTGTCTTTGTGCCCTACGCCCTGCGTCGCCTCGAGATGGACACCGCCTCCATCGGCCTGGCACAATCCGCCATGGGCCTTGGCTCGTTGCTGGCGGCCCTCACGGCGGGAAAAGCCATGACGGCGCTGCCGCCACGATTCCTGCTGTTCTTTGGCCCCGCCAGTTCCACCCTTGCCGCAGCCTTGCTGCTGGCCGCGCCAACACTTGGCGGATTTTCATCGTCGGTGACGGTGTATTTTCTGCTCGGCTTCGGCCCGATCCTCTGGTTCGTCTGCCAGAACACCATCCGCCAACTGGTCACGCCCAAGGGCCTGCTGGGGCGCGTCGGGGCTGTCATCCAGCTCGCGATCTATGGCGTGCGGTCGATTGGCGCCATCATGGGTGGCATTATGGCGGCGCGTTACGGCATGGAAGCAGCGCTGCTGCTGATCACGGCCCTGTTTGCGGTGTCGACGCTGACCATTCCGCTGTCGGCTCTGGGTGGGCTCTCCGCCATGCCGCATAGCGAAGGCTCGCCAGCATCAAGCCCCAGGTGAGTCCGAGCTGCACATAGAAGTGCCGCCAGTGATCCGTGTCGATCTGCATGCCCTGCAGGATCAGGAAGAAGAACGACGACCACACGGCAATCGAGTCTTTCTGCCAGGGCGTCTTGCGGAAAACCAGCGTCCAGCCCACCAGCATGGTCACGGCAATCAGGCTCGCATAGCTGATGCCACCCAGCCAGCCATAGGAGGCGAAGGCATTGAGGAAGGTGTTGTGCGGATCCTCCGGGAAGTAATCCCGGAACATGGTCGGACCGAAGCCGTTCGGCTCTCCCAGCAACAGCGGGATGGACCGGCGCTGGTTACCGAAGCGGCCGGTCTCGCCATAGTCATATTCCTGGTTGAGCGAGGCGCGGACTTCGAACGTCGCACGGATCGCCTCGAACTGCAGCGCAATCGCCAGGAGGATGACGAACAGCGCGATGCCGATGAGGCTGATGACGATGATGCGCGTCCGGATACGGCCACTTTCCGCCGTGATGAAGGTCAGCAGCACGCACAGC
>JANNFV010000717.1:0-5516 GCA_031380285.1 Hyphomicrobiales bacterium
CGCTCCTCATGCTGAGGAGCCCCCAAAGGGGTGTCTCGAAGCACGCACAACGCCGCCGCCAGCACCCTCACGCCCGGGCCGCAATCGCGGCTTCGGCCTTTTTCACCAGATCCGCGCCGATGGTCTGTGCCCATTTGTCGAACACCGGCCGGGTCGCCTTGGCAAAGGCCTGCTTTTCCTCCGCTGTCGAATTGACCACGGCGACGCCGCGCTTGGTCAGCTCCTCATAGGACGAACGGTCGGCATCGAGTACGCCCAGACCCTTGCGCGAGGCCCGGATGTTCTCGGTCGCGGCTTCCTTGGCGGCGGCCTGGAGGAGTTCCTTGTCCGCCGAGGAGAAGCTGTTCCAGACAGGCTTTGCCACGTGATAGATCGCGGCATCGGCGCAGTAATTCCACACCGTGAGGTTCTTCTGGGCCAGCGTGTCCATCTTGAGGCCGAGGAACAGGTTGACCGGATTTTCCTGACCGTCGATGGCGCCGCTGGAGAGCGCGGGCTGGAGGTCGGCGAACGACATCTGCACCGGGTTGGCACCCATGGCGGTGTAGATATCCGAGAAGATCGCACCTGCCGCAAAGCGGATCTTCAAGCCCTTGAGATCATCCGGCGTGCGGATCGCTTTCTTGGAATTGGAAATTTCGCGGAAGCCGTTCTCGCCCCAGGCCAGCGGCATCACATCGCGTGTTTCCATGATCTTGAAGAGGTCAACCCCCACCGGCCCATTCACGATGGCATCGAACGCCTTGTGGTCCGGCATCAGGAACGGCATCGAGAACAGCGTCAGTTCCTTGACCTGCGGCGAGAGGTTAATCGTGGAGGACACCGTCATGTCGATGACGTCCTGGCGCATCGCCACGAGTTCGCGCGTCTGGTCTCCGCCGACGAGGGCCGAGCCGGGATAGACCTTCATGTTGATGCGCCCGCCGCTCTTCTGCGACACGATCTCTGCCCAGCGAAACGCCCCTTCCGACATGGCGATGGGCCGGTTGCCGACAACGGAGACCTTGTACTCGGTCTTCAGGCTTTGCGCCTGCGAAACCCACGGCATGGCAATGCCAGTGGCCGAAGCGCCAAGCAGCACCTGACGGCGTGACGGACGATGGATCATGGTTCCCTCCCAGGAAGATTGCCCTGTTCTGATGGGCTTTGATGCCATCAAATCGGAAGACTGCGGATGGCGCAATCGAAAAGCAGATCAACGCTGCAACAGTTGCTCCGCCGCAGCCACGATCTTGCCCGGTGTGATGAAGCACGCCGCCTCCAGTTCAGGTGCGAACGGCACGGGAATGCGGGGCGAGGCGACGCGGCTGACCGCTTTCAGTCCGATGGCCATTTCGGCGACCGCAGCCGCAATCTCGGCACCAAATCCTGAGGCACCGGGCCCTTCCTGCACGACGAGCAGGCGCTTTGTCCGGTTCACAGAGGCCAGCACAGCCGCTTCGTCCCAGGGCCACAGGCTGCGCAGGTCGATCAGGTTGACGCCGACTCCTTGCTGACGAAGCAATCCTGCAGCCGTTTCCGCCGCTGGCACCGCCTGCGCCCAGGAAACGATTGTCAGGTCATCGCCCTCGGTCACGGAACGCGCCAGGCCAAAGGGAATTGCGGGCCAGTCATCAGGCATATCGACGGTCTGCTTGAAGAAGCTTTTCGGCTCAAAGAACACGACCGGATCGTCGCTGCGCACGGCGCTGCGCAATAATCCCGCCAGATCGAGCGCATTCGACGGTGCCACGACAACAAGGCCCGGCACGTTGACGAACCAGCTCTCGATCACCTGGCTGTGCTGCGCGGCAGACCCTGGATGCAGGCCGTGGGGCACCCGCACCACCACGCTCGCCCTGCCCTGCCCGCCGAACATGTAGCGCACCTTGGCGATCTGATTCACGAGTTCATCGATGGCGGGCATCACGAAATCCGCGATGCGCATTTCGATCACCGGGCGTGTGCCCACCAATGCAGCGCCAAGGCCCGCGCCCATGATGGTCGATTCCGCGATGGGCGTGTTGACGACGCGCTTGGGGCCGAACTCCTGGAACAGGCCCTTGTACTGCGCGAAGATGCCGCCAAGCTGCACATCCTCGCCCAGCACCCAGATGCGCTCGTCGCGACGCATCTCGTCGGCCAGCGTGCGGGCCGCCACTTCGCCCATGGTCAGCGTGTTCATGCGCCCATCCTTTGGGACAAGAAGGGCATGTCGGCGTCCTGCACATCCCTGAAGGCTGCTTCGAATGGCGGTGGAGCTGCTGAACGGGCGCGGGTTTGCGCCATCACCACAGCCCGCGTTGCCTGCGCATCAATGCTATCGATGGCGGCTTCACCGAGACCAAGCGACAGGAGATGCTGGCGCGACACCAGCAGCGGATCGCGCAACATCGCGGCATCGACATCCGCCTGCGGCCGGTAAAGCGCCGGATCGATCGAGACATGGCCGCTGAACCGATAGGTCTTGCACCACAGGAAGCGCGGCCCGGCGCCCGCCCGCATCTCCGCCACCATGCGCTCCGCTGCGGCACGAATGGCGGCGACATCGTTGCCGTCGACACGCTCGCCGGGAACACCGCACGCTTCCGCCCGCGCCAGCGGACCCGGACCAGCAGTCGTCGTGCTGCTGTGGGTGAAGGCCGAGAAGGTGTTGTCCTCGCACACGAACAACACGGGTAGCCGATAGATCGCAGCCCAATTCAGCCCTTCGAGGAAAGGCCCGCGATTGACCGCGCCATCGCCGAAGAAGCAGGCGACCACGGCATCGGACCCAAGCAGGCCCAAACCCTGTGCCGCACCCACCGCGATGGGGATGCCACCGGCCACGATGCCGTTTGCGCCCAGCATGCCGACCGAAAAGTCCGCGACATGCATCGATCCGCCCTTGCCGCCGCACAGGCCATCGGCGCGCCCGTAAAGCTCCGCCATCATGCCATAGAGGTCGGCGCCCTTCGCCAATCCGTGCCCATGCCCGCGATGCGTGGAGGTGATGCGGTCATCCCGGCGCAACACCGAACAGACACCGACCGGCACAGCCTCCTGACCGGCAGAAGAGTGGATATATCCGGGAATCTCGCCCGCCTTGTGCGCCGCGACACAGGTATCCTCGAAAACGCGGATGACCCGCATGCGCCGATGCAGCTCGGCAAACTCATCCCCACGCGACGCCATCATCCCCGGCCGATTTCTGTTTTTCTGTTGTGTCGCCAAGGTCATCCTTCACAGGCGGCGCTGTCAAGGGAGCCACGCACTCCATTCGCTGCCTGACGCAGGGAAATTCAATTCTATCGTCATGCCCGGCCTTGAGCCGGGCATCCACGTTTGGGAGTGCTGAAAGGAAACGTGGATGGCCGGGGCAAGCCCTGCCAAGACAACCAAACGGGTGCAGAATTGGATTGCCCTGCTGCCTGACGAAGGACCGGATTGTTGATTCTCGCTCCAGGACAGCGTTTCCTGAGCAGCCCAATCGCCGATTTAAACAGATTTAAATCCCTTGTTTACAATCTTGTTTGACGGCGTAAGTTCGCTGGCAAGCCGTTCTCACCAATGAGGCCAGATGATGTGCAAGATGTTTTCAGGCCAAAGTCCGGACCTCTACGAATCGCACACGCGGTCTATCCGTTTGGGCGGCCATGCAACATCGGTTCGGCTGGAAGCCGCCTTCTGGTCTACGCTTGAAGAGATCGCCGCAGCACAGGGCGTTTCGCTCCCGCGGTTCCTGACAAAGCTGTATGATGAAGTGCTGGATTTTCGCGGCGAGATCACGAATTTCACCTCACTCCTGCGTTGCGCCTGCCTGACCTATGCAGCTGAGGTCAAGGGACGCGAGCAGTCCGTTGCGACGTTGAAGGCAGAAGCGGCGTCAGCTTTTGGCAGCCAGGTGATGCGCGTCGCAGCGCCGCTCCACCGCCAGGATATGTAGTAGCCACCTACTACCTGCTCTCGCTCGGTCCAGCCTACGTTGAGTCGCAGCGAAGGTTCGCGCCAAGAGGTGTGCAGCGATGGCAAAAGCCATTCACATGATGATCCGTGTGCTGGAAGAGCAGCGATCTGTCGGCTTCTACGAGAAGGCCTTCGGTTTGAAGATTGCTGATCGCTTCGGATTCGACGGCTTCACGCTGGTATATTTGCGCAATCCCGAGATCGACTTTGAAGTCGAACTGACAATCAATCACGGTCGAACCGACCCCTATGATCTTGGCGCTGGCTACGGCCACATCGCCTTTGCGGTCGACGATCTCGCGACGGAACATGCCCGTTTCGAGCAGGCGGGACTGCAGCCGCTGCCGATCAAGGAATTCCATCGGGATGGCAGCCTGATGGCAACATTCTTTTTCGTGCAGGACCCGGACGGCTACAAGATCGAGGTTCTCCAGAAGCATGGCCGCTATCGATAGAACCATTTATCGCCGCCGCTGGCCAAAGAACCAAGCGGTTCCAAAAAATCGACCAGAGGAGACCACCCATGACTGACGCAACGATATCAGCGACATCTCCAGCAAACCCGAGCGGCCTTGCCCGTCGCGACTTCCTGACAGGTTCGACCGCAGTAGCGGCAATGGTGATTTCCGGCGGAGCCGTCGTGCATACGACCGAAGCATGGGGCTTCCAGCCCAAGGTGCTTTCTGCCGATACATTCCGCAGCCTCGTCAAGATTGGGCGTGATATCTTCCCGCACGACAAGGTGCCCGATCAGTTCTACGCGGTCGCGATTAAGGCTTATGATGACAAGGCGGCCATCGATCCCAAGACCAAATCCTTGATGGAGCGGGGTGTTGGCGATCTCAACGCAATGGCGAAGGAAAAGCACGGCGTACCCTACGCCTCGGTTGGCTGGGAGCGCGACCGGGTCAACCTCCTGCGCAGCGTGCAGTCCGGACCTTTCTTCAAGAAGCTCCGGGGTGACCTTGTGGTCAGCCTCTACAACCAAAAGGAGATCTGGCCGCTGTTTGGCTACGAGGGCGAAAGCGCCACCAAGGGCGGCTACATCGCCCGTGGTTTCGATGACATCAAGTGGCTCTAAGCCGCCCTTACCAGACACAAGAAACTTTGGAGGAACCATCCCATGGCTGCAAAATTTGATCTGAATGACGATTCTGTCGTCGTTGTCATCGGCTCCGGTGCCGGTGGCGGAACGCTCGCCACCGACCTTGCCTTGAAAGGCATCAAGGTCGTCTGTCTGGAAGCGGGCGCCCGTCATGAAACGGAAGATTTCCTGAACGACGAATGGGCATCATTCGTCCAGCTCGCCTGGACCGACATGCGGACCACGTCAGGCTCCTGGCGCGTTGCGAAGGATTTCAGCAATCTCCCGGCTTGGATCGTGAAGGCCGTCGGCGGGTCAACCACACATTGGGCCGGCGCCTCCCTGCGCTTGCAGGATCACGAATTTCGCACCCGTACGGTCTATGGCGACGTGAAGGGAGCCAACCTCCTGGATTGGCCCATTACCCTGGCGGAGTTGGCCCCCTATTATGCCAAGGCGGAAGACCGGATGGGTGTTACCCTCACCAATGGTATCCCAGGCCTGCCGG
>JANNFV010000015.1:0-3169 GCA_031380285.1 Hyphomicrobiales bacterium
TCATGGCCATGAGAAAAGCCGCGATCTCTGCCGCCTTGATCGATCCCGTTGGCTGGGCCTCGTCCGGCTTTGTTGGCGTGCTGCTGGACAGAACGATGTCGTTATCCGCGGTCACGATGGCCTTCAGGGTCACGCCCTTGAGCGACAAGGCCCGGGGCGCCAGGCGAAAGCCTGCAAGCTGGAGCGCGTCGAAGGCCACGACTGCATCGGGCGAGCGCAGGATTTCCCTGTTGGCGGGGTCTGTCAGCACAACATCGCGGATGTGCAGTTCCAGTCCGCGATCGCTTTTCTCCAGCACGGTCTGCCCGACAGAAACGTCGATGCCGGAACCCAGGCGTTCCTCGAGGCCGACCGCGATGCGCTCTGACAGGAAATCGAGCGCAACAGGGCCATTGTTCAGCACGGCAATCAGGCCTGCGATCATCACGCCAAGCATGAAGACCAGAGACAGGCAGGCAACCGCGATGCGTTGGGTCCACGAGCGCTTGCGCCGGGGCCGTGGTTTGACCACCGCACCTGCGGAGGGTGCAGCAGTCTCCAGCGCGTCACTGGAACGCTGCGCACCCACGGCTGTGTCGCTTGCTTCGGTCATGCCGCGCTCAAAACAGCCTCCGGTCTGCAATTGCCGTGTCGGAAAGAAAAAACATCACGGGCCTCTGGCCGAATCTCATCAGGGACTCCATCTTTGCCATCATGGCGGTCGAAGCACCAGATTGCGGCTTTGCAATGGTTGGCGCATCAACCGATCCACTTGGCTCATGAGAAGGACGAAACAATGGCGCAAGCCCATCAAGCAGGCGATGTTGCGCCGGATTTCACGCTGCCAGGCGATGGTGGTTCCACCATTGCGCTCTCCGCGTTGCGCGGCAAGCAGGTCGTGCTCTATTTCTATCCCAAGGACGATACCTCGGGATGCACGCTTGAGGCCAAGGATTTCAACGACAGCCGGGCGCTTTTTGCCAAGGCAGGCGCTCAGGTCATCGGCGTTTCGGCCGACAGCGTGGCGAGCCACGACAAATTCAAGAAGAAATACGGTTTGGAGTTTCCGCTCATCTCCGACGAGGGCAAGGCCATGCTTGAGGCCTATGGCGTCTGGGTCGAGAAAAGCATGTATGGCAAGAAATACATGGGGATCGAGCGCTCCACTTTCCTGATCGGCACGGATGGCAAGATACGCGCGGCGTGGTCCAAGGTGAAGGTTCCAGGTCACGTCGCCGAAGTGCTGAAGGCCGCGCAGGGCTGAACTGCTTTCGGACGCTGACTGCCCGTTGGCACAGGGCCATTCAATTCAAGCGCGTCCTGCCCGTGCTCGACACGGACATCCACGTCTGACGGGCAGCAAAACGTGGATGCACCTGTCAAGCCCGGCCAAGACGGTGGGGGTTAAATCGTCCTGCCCATTGGCATCTTTCTGGCAATCCGCTTCACATTCCAGCCGATATGGGCGTAAGGTAGCGCCAACATGTCAATGAATGCGGCGTCGAGGCTCTCGAGAAGTCTCCGCCGTCTGGAGAGCTGTGGTGAAGTCGCGATTGTGGAAGCCGCCGGTGCAGCCGGTGGCCAAGCCGCGTGTCTCCGTGCCCGTCGAGGTGCTGGACATGACGGCCTATGCGGCATTGGATCTGGGCACCAACAATTGCCGCCTGCTGATTGCCCGGCCAAGCCCCGGCGGATTTCGTATCGTCGATTCCTTCTCGCGCATTGTCCGCCTGGGTGAAGGCCTGGGCGCATCTGGACAGTTGAGCGCCGATGCCATCGACCGCACTATCGAGGCGCTGAAGGCCTGCCAAACCCGTCTGACCGAACGCAAGGTGGGCAACCGCCGCCTGATCGCCACGGAGGCCTGCCGTGCGGCCATCAATGGCGATGCCTTCATTGATCGGGCGCAGCGCGAGACGGGCTTGCGGCTGGAAATCGTGGACCGGCAGGCGGAAGCTGAACTGGCTGCTGCGGGATGCGCCGTCCTCATGTCGAAATCGGCAGAAAGCGTGTTGCTGTTCGATATTGGCGGTGGTTCGACGGAAGTGGTCTGGCTGGCCTCCGACCGCTACGGCACGAGCATTGGCCAGCGCATCCGGCAATGGACGTCGCTGCCGGTCGGCGTGGTGTCGCTTGCTGAAAAGCATGGTGGCATCGATGTGAGCGATGCGGTGTATGAGGCCATGGTGCAGGAGGTCAGCGCCCTTGTCGCACCCTTTGCCGCTGGAATCGACAAGAGCAAGCTCGGACGCAATTTCCACCTGCTGGGCACCAGTGGCACGGTCACCACCATTGCCGCCATGCATCTGAAACTGCAGCGCTATGATCGCCGCCAGGTCGATGGCCTGTGGATGCTCAGCGAAGAAGCCAACAAGGTGATCCGCGACCTGATGGCGACGCCATTTGAAAAACGCGCCGAAAACCCCTGCATCGGCCAGGAACGCGCCGATCTGGTACTGGCGGGCTGCGCGATCTATGAAGCCATCGCGCGGGCCTTTCCGGCCCAGCACATCCGCATTGCCGACCGTGGATTGCGGGAGGGCATCCTGATGCAGATGATGATGCGCAATGGCGTCTGGATGGCGGACCGGAGAGTGCAGCCATGAGCAATGACAACAAGGGTAAGGGTCCACCGAAAAAGACGCCGGTGGTCAAGGCACCAGTGGTGAAGACGTCCATCGCAAAGGCAGCGGCAGCAAAGGCATTTGCGGCGAAAACGCCCGGCGGCCACTCGTCTGGCAAGAAGATCGCGGCCAAGAGCAAGGATCCGCGCTTTGCCGAACGCGTTTACACCGCGCACAAGCGCTCGCTGTCTTCGATCATCTGGCTGCAACGGCAATTGAACGACCCTTATGTGCAGCGCGCCAAGGAAGAGGGCTGGCGCTCGCGTGCGGCGTTCAAGCTGATCGAGATCGACGAGAAACACCGGATGCTCAAGCCGGGCCAGATCATCATCGATCTGGGCGCTGCACCCGGCGGCTGGTGCCAGTATGCCGCCAAGAAGGTCGGGTCCGCCTCCGGCAAAGGAGGGCAGGTCATCGGCATTGATCTCCTGCCGATCGAGCCGATAGTCGGCGTGCCGCTCGCCGCAATGGATTTCACCGAAGAGGATGCACCGGATCGCCTGCGGGCGATGATTGGCGTTGAACCGGGCCAGCGCATCGTGGACGGCGTGCTTTCCGACATGGCG